>JAQTPJ010000020.1 GCA_028712915.1 Candidatus Omnitrophota bacterium | reverse complement strand
AATACAAAATAGGTTGGTTTTGAGTTTGGAGAATTTGGGTTTGGAATTTATTTAGGATTTTCCCGCCGTCGCTTACACTTTGGCGGGATCCCGTATTTTGCGGGAAGAGTTTAGGATTTAGGGTTTAAACAATTATTTTTTGATTATTGGCAATTACAGATATTATGTGGCTTAAAAAGGTTTATAAAGAAACAGGCAGGTTTATAGGCAGGTTAGCCATACGGGTCTGCCTTTTTCTGATAAAGATTACCCCGAAGAAATACATTTATACCTTAGCGCACTTTATAGCCAAGTTAAGCTTTCTTGTGTTGTTTAGGCACCGGCGGATTGCCTTTGACGGCCTGAGGATAGCGTTTGGCAAAGAGAAATCCGAGAAGGAAATTAAGCAGATTGCCGTAGATTCTTTTGAAACAATGGCAAAAATAGCCATTGAGTTTATGGTTTTTTTGGACAACCCGGATTTTTTAAATAGGTATGTGAAAATTGAAGGCTTAGAAAATCTGGATAAGGCATTGGCGAAAGGCAAAGGCGTGGTGGCGCTAAGCGCGCACTTCGGCAATTTTCCGCTGATGATTGTGAATATTTCCAGGCAGGGTTATAAAGTTTCCGCTGTAATGCGCCACATGCGCGACCAGTGGACAGATAAATATTTTGAAACGAAGAGGCATGTTTGGGGGGTAAAATCTATTTATACGCAGCCTCGCAAGCAATGTGTGGATGAGATTTTGGAGGCGCTCAGGGATAATAAAGTAGTTTTTATACAGTTAGACCAGAATTTCGGCAGCGGCGGGATATTCGTGGATTTTTTCGGCAGGAAGGCCGCTACGGCAAAAGGGCCTATTGTTTTCGCGTTGAGGACAAAGGCGGCCATAGTACCCATGTTCATGTATAGGGAGAATGACAATACGCATAAGTTGATTATTGAGCCGGAAGCGGAGATAGCGCAGGGCAAGGATTTTGAAGAGACGGTTCATCTTACGGCGCAGAAATTAACTGATATTATAGAATCTTATGTGCGCCGTTATCCTCACGAGTGGGGATGGATTCACAAAAGATGGAAAGCTAGGCCCCAGGAAGAAAGAGGTTTGTAGTAGATAGCTAATGGCAAATGGCTAATAGCTAATGGCAAATGGCAGATAGCTAATGGCGAATAGCTAATAGTACATATAAACTCTAAACTCAAAACACTAAACTCTAAATAAACTCAAAATCCAAAACTAAAAATACAAAATAGGTTGGTTTTGAGTTTGGAGAATTTGGGTTTGGAATTTATTTAGGATTTTCCCGCCGTCGCTTACACTTTGGCGGGATCCCGTATTTTGCGGGAAGAGTTTAGGATTTAGGGTTTAGCCTGCCTGACGGTAGGCATCCTGATACACTGGTATGCTGATATTCGCTTTTGGGAGCAGAAAAAAGTAACTGTTATTAACGGGCGGGAAATTTCATTGCGTAGGCAGGTGAGACAGAAGTTATCCAAAAACCGGAGGGGATTATGAAAGTAAGCGACATAATGGTTATCAAGGTAAAGAGTGTTTTGCCTGATATCCTGGTCAGCCAGGCGCTTGACTTCTTATCCAAAGAAAAAATCAGCGGGCTACCCGTAATCGACAAAGATAACAAGTTGGTGGGCATGTTTACCGAGAAGGATGTGCTTAAATATATCCTTCCGGCGTATTTAGAGAAAGTGGGTAGTTTTGTCTATGAGGATAACCCCAGGGCAATAAGAAATAAAGTGAAGGAATTGCTTAAAGAACACAAGGTCTGTGATATTATGTGTAAGGAAGTTATTACAACAGCGCCGGATACTTCCTTGTCAGAAGTGGCACGCATAATGTTAACAGGCAATGCCCGCCGCCTTCCTATTGTGGATAAAGAGAAAAAGGTTGTAGGAATTATTGCCAGGGAAGACGTGGTAAAGGCGTTTATAAAGTTCAGCCAGGAACAGCCCTGATGTTTTTCAAATAAGACAAGGAATGGATAAGCAATATGCAGAAAAATAAAATTATTATAAATTTATTTGTTATAGCGGTTATAGCATTTATCGTGGGTTTATGGGGTATAGATTTTGGTTTAAATTCCCGCCAGTCCCTCTCTTTATCCATATTTTCCCTTTCTATATTAGGTACTGTATTCTTTTGGGAATTCCGTTTGGCTTTTGCTTTTCTGGGCACCAGCATCCTTTTAATTTCCAAAACAATAGACATAGAAAACCTGATACTCTCGTCTTCTTTGGATGTGATACTTTTTCTAATAGGGATGATGGTTCTTATCGCGCTGCTTAAAGAGACCGGACTTTTTGCCTGGATTATTACTTTAATATTGAGGGTTAAAAACCTTAACGCTAAGAAATTTACATTAATCCTTTCAGTGGTCTCAGCCCTTCTTTCCTGTGCTGTCGGGGAGGTTGCTTCAATAATCCTTATGGTAGCCGCTATATTGGAGATTTGCGATTATTATGAAGTGGAACCAATGTCTTTTATTATGATTTCCGTGTTTGCCACTAATATCGGCAGCGCAGGCACTGTCTTAGGCAATCCGGTCGGCATACTTATCGCCACCAAAGCAGGTTTGACGTTTGAGGATTTTATCATAAAGGCTTTTCCTTTGATGGTCCTTTGCCTTGTTGTTACCACTATATTAATTTTCCGTATTTTCAAAAAAGACATTCAGAGTTTAGACAAAAAAATGAAAGAATTGGGCGCCAACGAAATGCTGATCAGGCTGATTTCCGTGCCGCCGGAGCAAAGGCTGAAAAAAGCGCTTCTTATTTTTGGCGTAGAGTTATTTTTTATATCGATGCACCACAGGCTGGAGATACTTTTAGGCCTTGAGCCAAACACGATTCTTATCGCGGTCCCTTTGATGTTTGCAGCGTTTGTTATGATATTAAAGCACGAAAGCGCGCGTAAATACATCGAAGAAGGCGTGGAGTGGTGGACGCTTTTATTTTTTATGCTGCTATTTGCCCAGGCAGGGACGCTTAAATATATCGGCACAACTGATTTTCTCGCGCATAAAATAGCGGCTTTTACCGGCAGCAACCATAATTTCCTTATCGGGTTTATAATTTGGACCAGCGCGATAGGCTCCAGCGTTTTAGATAACGTCGTCTTGGTCGCGGCGTTCATTCCCATAATACAAAGTTTTCAGAATATTAATTTAGGCCCTTTATGGTGGGCGCTGCTTTTTGGCGGCTGTTTAGGCGGCAATATTACCGTTGTCGGCTCGACGGCCAATATAGTGGCGGCTGGGATATTGGAAAAAGAAAGAAATGTTAAAATAAGTTTCTTGCGCTGGATTGGCGTGGGTTTGCTTGTCGGAGTTGTAACTGTTTCTGTCGTCTGGGTATGCCTTATGTTTTTGCCCGCTTACCAATAGGGTTAAATGAAGACATAACTTACGGAGTGACAGCGACGTAAGTTATCTACCTGTCGGTAGGCAGGTAAGTCTGAATTTGACCCCACACCCAGATATAGAGAAGCGTATTTGGGTAGTAACTGGGTGTGGGGTTTAATTCGCACAGTGACTTACATTCACTGTCGTTCTGTAAGTCACGTGCTCATTAAAGAAGATAGAAGATGAAGCGCGTCCGTAAATATATTATAACCGGTTCGCTGATTGTCCTGCCCATAGTCATCAGCGTATTCCTTTTTTTGTGGCTGTTTAAATTTCTGGACGGGATTTTGGGCCGTTATATAAATAATTATTTGATGAATAATTACGGCTATGCAATCCCCGGGCTGGGAATAATATTGGCGTTTGTCCTTATATTTTTTGTGGGGTTTTCAGTTACTCACCTGGTGAATAAAAAAGTGCTTTTATTTTTTGAGAATTGGTTTATAAGGTTCCCCGTTATAAAACAAATATACCCCGCGGTAAAACAGATAGTCCATTTTTTGTTTACCGACCCCAAGGCTAATTTCAGAAAAACAGTCTTGGTTGAATTTCCGCGTAAAGGAATTTACTCGATAGGTTTTGTTACGAATAACAGTTGCGCTCATTTTAACGAAAAGGCCGGCAGGGAGATGGTTAATATATTCCTTCCTATTGCCCCGTCTCCGTTGAGCGGATATTTGATATTCGTCCCAAAAGATGAAATCATCGCCGTGGACATATCCGTAGAAGACGCCTTGAAGATGATTATTTCCGGCGGACTATTAAACCCTTCGATAAGCTAATAGATTTTGCGCCGTATTTTTCAGGCGCGCCAGTTTTCAATATTGACAAATAAATAAACAGTGTTATAATTAAAAACCTCAAAGGCAATTAGCTTACCTATATAATATAAACAGATGATGAATTCTCTTAAGACTTTTATACTGTTAAGCGCGCTTACCCTGCTTTTAATCTGGGTAGGAGGGATAATTGGCGGGCAGCAGGGAGCTTTATTCGCTTTTGTTTTCTCGCTGATTATGAACCTGGGCGCTTATTGGTTTTCGGATAAATTGGTTTTGGCGATGTATCAGGCAAAGCCTGTTACAGAGGCTCAGGAGCCGGCATTATATAATATGGTAGGAGAAATTTCGCAGGCCGCGCGTATTCCTATGCCTAAGGTTTATATTATTCCGCAGAGCGCGGCAAACGCCTTTGCTACGGGCAGAAACCCTAAGCACGCGGCGGTGGCGGTGACAGAAGGTATAAAGAATTTGCTTAGCGAAGAAGAATTAAAAGGGGTTTTAGCGCATGAATTAGGCCACGTGAAGAACCGCGATATTTTAATCGGTTCAATAGTGGCTGCAGTCGCCGGCGCGATTATGATGTTGGCAAATATGGCGCGCTGGGCGGCGATGTTTGGAGGCTATTCCCGCGATAGAGACAGGAATCAGGGCGGGACAAACATTATTTCATTGTTGGCGATTACAATACTTGCGCCGATTGCCGCGTTATTGATACAAATGGCCATTTCGCGCAGCAGGGAATACCTGGCTGACGAGACAGGAGCAAAATTTATCCGCACAGGAGCGCCTTTGGCAGGAGCATTGAAGAAATTGGAGGCGCAAGCAAGACGGAATCCTTTGCAGGCTAACCCTCAAAGCGCGCATATGTTCATAGTCAACCCCTTGAGCGGGCAAGCGCTTCTTACGTTATTCAGCACCCACCCACCTATCAAGAATAGGGTCGAAAGGTTAGAGCGGTTGAGTTTTTGAAGTTACAACCCATAGTGTTATTCTTAGCATAACCACACAAGATATAGTGTTTTTTTACTTGACTTGTCATAAGACAAAAGTTATAATCGTTTCAGACTTTAATGAGACTTTAAAATAGATGTTTTTAAAATCAAACCCTAAATCCGAAACTCTAAACAAATCCCTGTCTGCCGACAGGCAGGCAAAACCCAAAACTCAAATGTTCAAAATTAAAAAATTGTTTTGCATTTTGGGTTTTGAATTTTGAGTTTATTTGGAGTTTTGAGTTTAGTGTTTAGAATTTATTATTAAATAAGGGGGCAGCTATGAGTCTTAAGTTATCTGAGAATGCCATTAAGGTTTTAGAGAGGCGCTATCTTAAAAAAGATGAAAAGGGAAATATTATTGAATCTCCTGATGGCCTTTTCAGGCGGGTTGCGGATGCTATTGCTTCGGCGGATAAATTATACGGAAAAAATGAAGAAGAAATAAAAAAAACATCCGATGAATTCTGCCGCATGATGTCGGGTTTGGAATTTATGCCTAATTCTCCGACATTGATGAATGCTGGCAAGGCCCTTTCTCAGTTGTCAGCTTGTTTTGTCCTGCCCATAGAGGATTCTATGGACAGTATTTTCGATAGCATAAAAGCGACGGCATTGATACATAAGTCCGGCGGCGGAACTGGTTTTTCTTTTTCCAGGTTGCGCGCCAAGGCAAGCCCTGTGCGCACAACAGGCGGCATTGCCTCAGGCCCGGTATCTTTTATGAAAGTTTTTGACGCGGCGACACAGGCTGTAAAACAGGGAGGCACGCGCCGCGGGGCAAATATGGGGATACTCCGGATTGACCATCCCGATATTTTAGAGTTTATCTCCTGCAAAGAGTCGGATAAGGAAATAAATAATTTTAATATATCGGTAGCCATTACCGACGATTTTATGGATAAATTGCAGAGGCAGGAGGATTATGATTTAATTGACCCGCGCACAAAAAAGGTTATCAACCGCCTTAATACAAAAAACGTATTTGACTTGATTGTAAAGAGCGCGCATAAAAACGGAGAACCGGGAATTATTTTTATTGATAGGATAAACCGCGATAACCCCACGCCGAAATTGGGCGATATAGAAAGCACCAATCCCTGTGGAGAGCAGCCGCTTTTGCCGTATGAAAGCTGCAATCTGGGTTCGATTAATATTTACAAATTAATCAGGAAAGATAACGACAAATTAGATATTGATTGGAAGAGGTTTGGAGAGGTTGTGCGTTCGTCCGTGCATTTTTTGGATAATGTAATCGACGTCAACAAGTTTCCGCTTGCCGAGATAGAAAAGAACACAAAGCTTACGCGTAAAATCGGACTAGGCATTATGGGTTGGGCGAGTGCCTTGGCAAGGATGGAAATCGCTTATAATTCGCCGAGGGCAATCGAGCTGGCAGACCAGACAATGTCGTTTATCCTGGAAGAGGCGCGCAAGGCATCCGTTAATTTAGCCCAGGAGCGCGGCCCGTTCCCGGCGTATAAAGATAGTATTTTTAGCGGGAAAGATTCTCAGCAGCGCAACGCCACTCTCACGACCATTGCGCCCACAGGCACAATCAGTATTATCGCCGGCCCGACCACGTCGGGAATCGAGCCGATATTCGCTATTTGTTATTACCGCAATGTAATGGATAATGATAAATTGGTGGAGGTTGACCCTGTTTTTGAGGAAGTGGCAAAAGAGAGAGGATTCTACTCCAGGCAGCTTATGGAAAAAATCGCTGACAAAGGCTCTATACAGGGAATCGATGAAATACCGGAAGATATAAAGAAGGTTTTTATTACGGCGCACGAGATAACTCCGGAGTGGCATATACGCATGCAGGCGGCGTTTCAGAAATATACTGACAATGCCGTGAGCAAGACCGTAAATTTCTCCAATAAGGCAGCGGAAGAAGATGTGTCCAAGGTGTATATGATGGCTTATGATTTAGGCTGTAAAGGCGTGACTATCTACCGCGACGGCTCGCGCGAAGAGCAGGTTTTAAATATTATACACAAGGATAAAGAAACGCAAAGCAAGATAGATATTAATATAGGTAAGATAAGTCCCAGGCCGCGGCCTGAAGTAATAATGGGCACAACGACAAAGGTCGCCACGGGATGCGGTAATTTATATGTAACCATAAATACTGATGAAGATGGCAAGCCCTTTGAGTTGTTTACCCAGATGGGCAAAGCCGGTGGCTGCGCTGGTTCACAGCTTGAAGCTATAGGTAGGCTTGTATCTTTGGCGTTTCGTTCCGGCATAGACGTTAAATCAATAATAGAGCAGCTGCGCAGCATACGCTGCCCTTCTCCGTCGTGGGGAGATGGCGTGAGGATTTTCTCCTGCGCTGACGCCATTGCCAGAGCAATCGAAAAGAGACTTTCCAGCGAACAGAAGGTTGATGAGTTAAAAAATAAAACAGTTGTGATGTCTCAGGTATCGAAGAATGAAGAAAACGCCGAAGGACAGACGGCGGTTGCGCGTCCAAAATCAGGCAGGAATATAATAGGTGTCTGCCCTGATTGCGGCGGCGCGTTAAGGCACGAAGAAGGCTGCACTAAATGCCACGCCTGCGGATTTTCAAGGTGCTAACCGCAGATTACCCAGATTCAAAAACTGGATTACGCAGATAAAAAATAAAAATGCTGAAGATATTATATATAGTTCTCGATGGTTTAGGCGATTTGCCGGTTAAGGAATTAGGCGGGAAGACTCCGCTTGAGGCGGCCCTTACTCCTAAATTAGACAGGTTGGCGCAGTCCGGAAAAACGGGTTTGGTCTATCCTGTGGAAAAAGGCATTGCCCCTGAGTCAGACATAGCGGTAATCAGCCTTTTAGGTTATGACACGCACAAGTTTTACACGGGCAGAGGGCCTCTTGAGTCGTTTGCCGAAGGCATAGAGGTTCACGACGGAGATTTAGCGCTTAGGGTTAATTTTGCCACGTCAGAAGATGACGGCGTTATCATAAGAGACAGGCGCGTGGGAAGGAATTTAACTACTGAAGAAGCAACTGCCTTGGCAAAGGAAATAAATTCCAAAGTAACTTTAAGCGGCGGCGTATTTGAATTTAAGAATACAATCGGCCACCGCGGTATTTTGGTTATACGCGCGATGCAGTCGCGGCTTTCCGGCTGGGTGACAAATACAGACCCTGCTTACGACAGAGAAGGCGTTTTCGGGGTTGCCAAAGAGAGGTTTGAATCAAAAATTATGCAGTCGCAGCCCATGCCCGGATATGAAAATATAGAAGAGGCCAAGGAAGCGGCAAGGCTGCTCAACGAATTTACGCAGAAGTCGCACAAGGTTTTACAGGAAGCGGCAATAAACAAGAAAAGAATAGCCGAGGGGAAATTACCCGCGAATATTATTGTTTCCAGAGACGCAGGCGACCACCTGCCTAAATTTCCGCAGATGTCGGAGGTTTTCTCCGGGTTAAAATTCGGCTCTTTTGTGGAGATGCCCGTTGAAAAAGGCATTGCTCTTTTGACAGGAATGGAAGTTGTGGATGTCCCTTCGCGCACAGGCCACGCTGATATAGATTATACCGTCTGGGCAAAGATAACGCTGCAGAATATGAATAAATTCGACGGGCTGTATATCCATATTAAAGGCCCGGACGAGCCCGGCCACGACGGCGACTTCAACAAGAAAAAAGAAAGCATCCAGGATATAGACAAATATTTCTTTGCGCCTTTGCTTTCCAAGATAAATTTGACTGACGTAATCATAGCTGTTACCGCAGACCATTCAACGCCTTGTAATATGAAGGCCCATTCCGCTGACCCAGCGCCGCTTTTGGTATGCGGCGGCGACATAGAGCCGGACGGCAGTATGAGTTTCTCCGAGAAGACTGCCAGATTAGGTTCGCTGGGCGAAATTTTAGGCAGAGAGCTTCTGGGAAAACTAGTAGAATTTTCCCGCCATAAATTAGCCTAAAACCAATAAGCTCCAGGCAATAAATTAAACAAATGAAACAATACGATTGCATAGTTATCGGTGGCGGGCATGCCGGCATAGAGGCGTCCCTGGCAACTGCCAAACTTGGATTTTCTACGCTGCTTGTTTCCATGAATTTAGATACTATCGGCCAGATGTCCTGTAACCCGGCAATCGGCGGCTTAGGCAAAGGGCAGTTAGTTAAAGAGATTGACGCATTGGGCGGATTTATGGGCATTGCCGCGGACAAATGCGCCATACAATTCCGCAGGCTCAATGTTTCCAAAGGCCCGGCAGTGCGTTCTTCGCGCAGCCAGCAGGATATGCAAAAATACAGGCTGTTTGCAAAGCAAACTTTAGAGTTTCAGGAAAACCTTAGTTTATACCAGGCAGAAGCGGCAGATATTATTGTAAAAGGCGGCGCCGTAAAAGGAATAAGGACTTCGCTGGGCGAGGAATTTTTCTGCAGGGCGTTAATTATAACCGCGG
>JAQTPJ010000187.1 GCA_028712915.1 Candidatus Omnitrophota bacterium | reverse complement strand
AAAAATATAATTCAATGCCACTACGCCGTTCCTCTTGGAAAGATTCTCATCCCAGGAGACGCCGTAGTCACCAAAAACACTCACCCCTATCCCAAGATATGCAATAAAGAAAAAAGAGACAATTATCCTCCGGTATCTATCAATCAAAACATTAATTGTTAAATTATTTTTATTCATCCTGTTGGATTATAAAATTGGGCGGCATTGTTTCTTTAAAATTTATGCCAACTATCCTTAAAGCATCAGCGGCGGCATTATGAAATTTTGTCAACCTCTTAGAGTTAAACATAAATACGCAGCCGATAAAACAAAAAAACAAAATTACCGATATAAATGCGAATTTAGATTTGGCCCCTCTTGCATAAGCCGGCATGCATTTTATGGCCGTTAAAAGAAAAAGCGGTTTTGCCAGTTCATAATAAATAAATTGCCTGTCGGCAAAGAAAAAACCTCTGAGCTTGGTTACCCAAAATTCTATAGGGCCCATAATAAAAAGTATCAAAAAAGCCAAAGGGGCTATGGCGTATTTTGTATTTTCTTTCTTTATTAAACATAGGGCAATAGAAACCGCCATCATAAGTATTATGTCTGATTTACGAATCCAAAATTCGAGGAAATCCCCCCAGTCGCCGCCTTCAAAACTCATCTTTCCCACTCTAAGACAATAATAAAAAACAAGCAAAAACGGTATAGCAAACAATCGTATGGCTTTATTAAAAAGGTCCTTGGAATCCTCCTTCTGCATAAAACCTACTATAAAATAAGCTAATATAATAGCGCCGAGCTGGAAGATTACAGCCGTTGCCGATAAAGAAAGCGGGATTAACATAGCGATAAACAGCTTATTGTTTTTAGCATCCAGCAGGCTGACAGCCAGAACAATCATAAAAAGCGAATTCCACAAGGCATACGGCCTCATTTCAGCGGCATAGTAATAAACTTTCCAATTGAATAAAAAAACCAGCGGCAGGCACAAAAGCATAAACAGTTGGATTGTTTTTACCGCGGTGCTGTCTTTGGACAAGGATATCTCTTTTTTAAACAAGAACATAATCATTAACATGCTAAACGCCGTAATGAAATTGGCAAAGAGCCTGAAATAAGTTTCTTGCGCCAGGCCAAAATATGATACCTTTTCTTTTATCCGGTATAAGAATTTACAGGCGAGGTAATCTAACGGGGAAGGGCTGCCCTGCAGTTTAGCGCCGTTGATTAAGATATCAACGTAACTATGATTTATAATACTGCTCTGCAGGCCGTTCTTCTCATCTCCCCAGAGGGGCTTTTGGGAAGACACAACAAGTTGGCTTAAAAAAAATGTAACAACAATAAAAATATATATAGCGATAAACAATACGCCTGAGATCTTCCCGATATCTAAGTGGTATTGCCTACGGCTAAACATATTCCGCGTCTATTTTGATTTATAAAAAGGCGATAAACAAGGCTGGCTGTTCAACATCATGCCTCGTTTTGTTATGATGAGATTATTGATTCTGCGCAAGTTTTCTAAAATTTCCGAATATGGATTCTAGGGTAATACTCCAAACGAGATGATTGGCTTCATCGTAGTGTATAGAAGTCATTACTGACCTGCCTTCCACTACGGTCAATTTAACCCCCGTCTCGAACTTGTTATTTTCCTTCTCTTCTGCGGATGCGGGCTGGGACCATCTAACCTGGCCTTCCATGCGAATAGGCTGTTCGCGTTTAGGCAGATACAGCTCCAAATAAAGCCTGTCCCCTTTTTTCAACTGCCTGTCTGATATAAAACACAATCCCTCGGCGCTGATATTCTTGCTCATGGCGGGGTATTTCTTGGACAGCGTGCCTTCTTCTTTATCGGCAATTTGAAATTCTACTTTGGTCTTGATTTCATAAATAACGCGGAAATAAACCTTTGCCTCTGTCTCATACCTCTCGTATTTCCTTCTTTCCCTCTTCTTAAAATCATAAATATTGTCGGAATTATCCATTATTTATCTGCCTGTTTAGAAAACAAATCATTATTTGATTTGCCTATCTTGTATATATGTTCCTGCAAAGTACCCATAGGGCATATGGTGCACCAACCCCTGTGCCTCGTGAAAACGCCTAAAATAACAGAAATCGCGGTAGTTAATATGCACATACTTACAAATATAGAGCCTATAACCAGCCACTCTCCGCCTGAATTAACAAGGCGAAAAACCAGGAAAGCCGCAAACAGCGTAAATACCGACCAGCGAAACCACTGCTTTAGGAAAATCCGCGGGATAAACCTGTTCAGGCTGAATTTTGACAGTGCAATGTCTAAAAATGCCCCGCGCGGACAAAGGTTCCAGCACCAGTACCTACCCTTAAAAAAAGACAGCGTCAGAAAAAAGGCCATCATCGCCACCACCAGATAACCTAGCGCAGGATTAAGCAACCCTCCGAACAGGATAAGCGGTAAAAGCCATATTGTGAGAGATTGTGCTTTCTTCATATCGTTATAATTTAACGATAACTATATTAACTCCATTT
>JAQTPJ010000186.1 GCA_028712915.1 Candidatus Omnitrophota bacterium | reverse complement strand
GTAAAGTGCCCGAAGTGCAAATCTAAAGCCAGGCGCGACACGGATACGATGGCAACTTTCATTGATTCTTCGTGGTATTTCTTAAGATTTTGCAGCCCTGGTTTCAGAGACGCCCCATTTGACAAATAAGAAGTCAAATACTGGATGCCGGTAGACCAGTATATCGGCGGCATAGAGCACGCGATTCTGCATCTTTTATACTCAAGGTTTTTTACGAAATTCCTGCGCGATTTGGGCATGTTGGATTTCGGCGAGCCTTTTAAAAGGCTGCTTACGCAGGGTATGGTCTTAAAAGAAGGCGAGGTAATGTCCAAGTCCAAAGGCAATATAGTTGATCCCGACGGGATAATAGAAAAATACGGCGCAGACACGTTAAGATTATTTATCCTGTTTGCCGCGCCACCCGAGGCGGAATTGGATTGGAATGATCGCGGTATGGACGGCGCCTGGCGTTTTATCACGCGCGTATGGAGGCTGGTGGTTGATGCGCAGAGCAAAACTTCCAAAGCGCTCGCTATTAATCAAGAATCAAGCTTGATAAAGAAGATGCATCAGGCCATAAAAAAGGTCAGCGATGATATGGAACGCGGGTTTCAATTTAATACCGCCATAAGCAGCATTCTGGAACTGGTAAATGAGGCTTACGAGGTTAAGAATAAAAACCCCGATGCCGATATAGAGAATGTTGCCGAGGTTGTCGTATTGCTGCTGGCGCCTTTTACACCGCATATCTGTGAAGAGATGTGGCAGATGTTAGGGCATAAAACATCAATATTTAAATCGCAGTGGCCGTTGTATGACCCCGAGGCTGCCAGAGAAAAAACCATAACTTTAGTAATTCAGATAAACAGTAAAAACCGTTCCCGCATAGATGTTGCGACTGATACTCCCGAGCAAGAAATACGCCGCCTGGTTTTAGACGACGATAAAGTTAAACAATGCCTTCAGGGCGCTCCCGTCAAAAAGGTTATCGTCGTCCCCAACAGATTAGTGAATATTCTAATTTAATTCCAATGTTTTACCTAACATCGCAAGAACGAAAGACGGTAATTTTTGTCTTGGCGCTTCTGATACTGGGGATAGGTTTGGATTTCTCCAGGAAGAACGCTAGGCCCAGGCATTTATTTGACTACGAGGCTGTCCAGCGCAAGCTCTCTAAAAAAGTGGATATAAATAAAGCCCCTTTGTCCGAGATTAGTTCGATTGACGGCATAAGCGAGCAGTTGGCGAAGGATATAATTGAATACCGCAATCTCGAGGGCGGATTTAAGGATATAAACGAATTAAAGAATATTAAAGGTATTAAAGATAAGAAATTAGAAAGTTTGAAAAAATATATCACCATTGAACCATAATCCAGATAATCCCAAAATTTACATTCCTTTTTTAAGCCTGTCCTGTTTAAGTTTTATCGCGGGGATAATTTTTGCCAGATACATAAGCGTCGGTTTTTTTGTCGTTTATGTTATGGCCCTATCCGCTTTGCTGCTTTTATTTTATTTGCATATCAGGCAGAAAAACTGCGGCTGCGCGGCTATACTGATATTTTTCCTGATAGGCTTATTGCGGCAGATTGTTTTTGCCAGCCCCGGAGCAGATGATATTTATTCTTTGAGTGAACTGAAATTAAGGAAAGTTTCTTTATATGGCACGGTGGCCAGCCAGATAGAAGAAGGCCGCTTCGGCAAATCATTCGTATTCGACGTAAAAGGCGTTAAAGCCGGCAGGTTAAAGAGCAGGGCCAGCGGTAAAGTTTACGTGCGTTTTAATAAAAGGATTAATTTAAACTACGGCGATATTCTAACGGTTGAGGGCAGGCTAAAGGCGGTAAAAAATGAAGGATATTTCAACAAGGGACTGATAAGAAAAGGCATAAGGAGCATTCTGGCTGTAGGCAGGAAGGATTGGATTGCAATACACAAGAAACATTCTTTTAGCATTATAAGATTAGCGGCGCTGACTAAAGAGAAGCTAAAAAAACGTTTTCAAAATATTTCTTCCCCGGCAAAAGATTTCCTAATTGCGTTTATTTTAGGCGATAGGTCCGGCTTAGACCAGGAAGTGTATTCTGTGTTTAAACAGACAGGCACAGTACACGTATTGGCCATAAGCGGCCTGCATATAGGCATTATTATTTTTATCCTTATTTTATTTTTAAAAGCCTTAAGGTTAAAATTGAAGAGCCGATTTGTCATTACTATTTTATTGTTGGTATTTTATAGTTTTATGACGGGGCTCAGACCCTCGGTGGTAAGGGCGGTTGTTATGGGCGCGGTATTCCTTTTGAGTTTTCTCGTAAAGAGGGAATATCATATCTATAATTCTTTGGCGTTGTCTGCGATGATCATTTTATTCATCTGGCCGTGGCAGATTTTTGATATAGGTTTTCAGCTGTCTTTTATTAGTGTGTTGGGTATCGTGTCTATAAGCCCGAAAATTTTATTTCTTTTGCCTGGCGTAAAAAATAGGTTCCTGAGATTCTTGCAAATTTCGCTGGTTATCTCTTCG
>JAQTPJ010000185.1 GCA_028712915.1 Candidatus Omnitrophota bacterium | reverse complement strand
GTAAGGCGAGCCAAGGAAGCGATTGAAGAGAGAAAACTAGAGCGATCTTTGCATGTTGGCCTTTATGAAGGCCCGGATATCCCCTTTGAAGATAAAAGTTTTGATATTATTGTTGGTTTGCAGTGTGTTTATTATAATCTGGACCAAAGCCGCTTTGCAAGTGAGTGTTCCAGAGTCTTAAAAGATAATGGCGTTATCTTCTTTTCTTTTTTCTCGCCCCGCCATGGATATATGAAATATATCTCCGGTAAACCTGGAGGCATAGTCGAATTTACTAAGGAACACCCCAACCCACAGTTGGCAGGGCTTAAGTCTTTTCTTTTCTCTGGCAGAAGGCAATTTGAACAAATTTACGGAGGGTTTTTTAATATAAATATTGGATTGGAAGAATACGATCTTCTGGAAGTATTTCAATCTTGGTTTTTCTTGCGAGGGCAAAAGATATCGGCTGTCCCTAAGAAAAAAATAACATTTGCGCGCTTTTCTCCAGGTAAATTAATCAGGGATAACAGCAATAAAAAGGCCATTGATTTAACATCCGCCTTAAGAAATAATATCGGCGCTAAAGAAAAGAATCTTGAGAGGCAGCCAGCATATTTTGATTCTTTGAGATATCCAAACGAGCAGATTATACGGTTTATAGCCAGAAGAAAGAGCCGCGCAGAAGGAAATCATTTAGTTTTCCATATAGGCAAAGAGGTTAGCGTAACGATGGCTTCTGAGTCTAATGCTCTTGAGATTGATTTTCAGAGTTTAGCGAATATTATGATGCTGAAAGACCACGGCCATAATGCGTTTGGCGTAAGCGTTAACAAAAACTTGATTTTTCGAATCAGAGAAGAATTAAAACAGCAGGGATTGCCTAAGAACGTCAATATCGATTTTTGGGATGGATGTTCGCTGCCGTTTTCCAGAGATTATTTTGATATAGTTATTAGTAAAGAGGCTGCATATTGCCAGCCTGGTCAGAAATTATTTATCAAAGAGTGCTTTAGGATAACAAAGCCCAATGGTGAAGTTTTCTTCTTTTATCTTTCTCCGCGCCATGGATATGTAAAATATGCTAAAAGCATAGGTAATGATTTATATCAATTTAGCACAGAGCACCCCGAACCCAGATTAAGAAACATGATAGTGTTTTTACCAGATAAAAAAACCCTTGAATCTCTGTGGTCGCCATTTTTTGAGGTTAAAGTTGGGATGTGGGAATATGATTTTGATTCTGTTTTTTCGTCTTTTTTTGTTGTATACGGGAAAAAAGTTTTAGATAAGGAGAAATCATGAAGAATGCGAACAAATTGAAGAATAAACTAAAGGAAAGAAAAGTTACCATTGGTAGTTGGCTGCAGATAGGAAATCCGGCAGTAACAGAAATTATGGCAGAGTCTGGATTTGAGTGGTTGGTGGTAGATTTAGAACATAGCGTAATAGGTTTATCCGAAACGCAGGTTTTATTTCAAATAATTCAGGCTTTTGATGTAACTCCCTTGGTGCGTTTGTCAAAAAATGACGCAACTCAAATAAAGAGAGTGATGGATGCCGGCGCCGCAGGAATTATAGTTCCAAATGTAAATTCAGCAGGTGAGGCGCAAGAGGCGGTAGCAAACACAAAATATCCACCTTTAGGTAAGCGCGGGGTAGGCTTAGCCAGGGCTCAACGCTACGGCTTAGAATTTGATAAATATAAAAATTGGGCCAATAAAAACAGTATCGTAATTGTCCAGATAGAACATATTGACGCAGTGGATAATTTGGAAGAAATTTTGCAGGTTGATGGCGTTGACGCAAGCATTATAGGCCCTTATGATTTGTCTGCTTCTTTGGGATTTCCCGGAGAATTTGATAAAAAAATAGTCAAGAATGCAATAGATAAATATATAAAGGTATGCAAAAAGTTGAAAAAGCCTGCAGGGATTCATGTTATCAAGCCGGATTTCAGAAAGGTTGAGCCGAGAATAAAACAGGGGTTTAATTTTATAGCATTTAGTTTAGATGCCTTATTTTTGGCTGATAAATGCCAACATGAACTATCTAAGAGAAAGGTTGCCAGATGATTGTATTCGATAAGATAAATCCAAATCTTTCAGAATTGTCTAATTATTATAGCGAAAAGACAAGAAAGTTTTTTAATAAAGGCGGAGATTTTAAGTCAGAATGCTTCGAAGAAGTAAAATGTTATTATTGTGATAGCGATAAATACGTTTGTGAGTTTTATGATAAGTACGGTTTTCGGCACATACGCTGCAGCGTATGTGGAACTGTATATGTTAATCCTCGATTAAAACAGAAAATCGTCCACGATTTATATTCTGAGAGTGATTATACGCAGTATTATAAAATAAAATTATTACCGGCGCTGGAATACAGAAAGAATGTTTTAGGCATAAGGAAATATGAACAGATAATTAGCCTCTTGAGTAAAAAGCGCGGCAGGGTTTTAGCTACAGGTTGCGGGCTGGGAGATATCCTGAGTGTACTTAACGAAAATAAATGGGACGTTTTAGGCATAGAGTTTAACTC
>JAQTPJ010000184.1 GCA_028712915.1 Candidatus Omnitrophota bacterium | reverse complement strand
GGTAAGACCGTACAGATTATCCCTCATATAACTGACGAGATTAAAAAGTGCATTAAGAAAGTAGCCCATGAAAGCGGCGTAGATATTGTTATCATAGAAATCGGCGGGACAGTAGGGGACATAGAGAGTTTGCCTTTTTTGGAAGCCATAAGGCAGCTGCGCCAAGAAGTCGGTATGGGTTATGCGATTAATATTCATGTAACGCTTATCCCTTATATCAGGGCAGCAGGAGAGATAAAAACTAAACCTACCCAGCATAGCGTAGGCACGCTTCGCGAAATAGGTATCATCCCTGATATTTTGTTATGTAGAACAGAAAAAATAATCCCTCAGGAGGCGCGGGAAAAGATCGCCTTATTTTGCAATGTTGACAAAGAAGCCGTCATCGCGGTCCCCGACGTGGAAAGCATATACGAAGTTCCGGTATGGCTGAAGAACGAGTTTTTAGACGATTTAATTTTGCGTAAATTGAATTTGAAATGCGAAGAGCGCGATTTGAAAAGTTGGCAGGAATTTGTCATAAAAAGGATGAAAGAACCTTCGGAGAAAGTTAAGATTTCGGTTGTCGGAAAATATATTACCCTGCAGGACGCTTATAAGTCTATTTATGAGGCTTTAGTGCACGGCGGCATAGCTAATGATACGCAGGTCATTATAAACAAGGTTGATTCTGAAGATATCGAGAAGGAAGGAGTTGAAAAATTCCTTAAGGATTCAAAGGGTATACTTATACCCGGAGGTTTTGGCAATAGGGGCATAGAAGGAAAAATAAAAGCAGCCCAATACGCCAGAGAAAATAACATCCCTTACTTCGGTATATGTTTAGGCATGCAGATAGCTGTGATTGAATTTGCCAGGAATACCTGCGGTTTAAGCAACGCTAACTCTACAGAGTTTAACAAGAAGACAAAATTTCCCGTAATAAGCCTTTTAGAAGAACAAAGAAAGATAAAGGATATGGGCGCGACTATGCGCCTGGGAAAATATCCTTGCGCCTTGGCTAAACAAACACATAGTTTTAAGGCCTATAAAAAAGAGAGGATATCCGAGCGCCACAGACATAGATATGAATTCAATAATAAATACAGAGACATAATGTCAGATAAAGGAATGGTTTTTGCCGGAGTCAATCCTGAGAAAAATTTAGTCGAGATCGTTGAATTGCGCGATCATCCCTGGTTTGTCGCCTGCCAATTCCATCCGGAATTCAAATCAAAGCCGGATAAGGCGCATCCGCTTTTCCGCGATTTCATCAAAGCGGCATTAACGGCAGATAAAAAATAATTATTATTAGTTTACGCATTACGCCCGCCCAAACGAAAAGCCAGCCTTGCTATAAAAAAGACTTGCAAACCAATCGGATATTGATTAATATAAAAAATAATGAACGCGGTTTTTTGCCGGTAAATTTTGCCTAAATGACTCCAGAGACGCCATATTATTTAATCGACGAGCGCAAGCTGTTAAGGAACCTTAAGATAATCAAGCGCGTGAGGGAGTGCTGCGGCGCTAAATCTTTGTTGGCGCTTAAGTGTTTCTCGGCTTGGAGTGTTTTCGGCTTAATGAATAAATATATGGATGGGACGACCTCGAGTTCTCTCTACGAGGCGCGGCTTGGTTATGAAAAATTCGGCAAAGAAACACACGCCTACTGCGTGGCATATTCCAAAGAAGATATAAAAGAGGCTGTTCGGTTTTGCGATAAAGTTATTTTTAATTCTCTGTCGCAATTGAAAATGTTCCTTCCTTATGCCCGCGGCTGTAAGATTGGCTTGCGCGTAAATCCCCGAATAAGTTATTCCCATTTTGATTTAGCCGACCCTAATCGTAAGTTTTCCCGCCTGGGCGCAACAGACAAGAAGTCGCTTTTTAAAATACTTCCTTTAATAAGCGGAGCGATGTTTCACTTTAACTGCGAGAATAACGATTTTAAGAATTTTTCTTCCAATTTGGATTATATCGCTAATGAATACGCGGATTTGTTAAAGCGCCTGGAGTGGGTGAGTTTAGGCGGCGGGATTTATTTTACCAAACAGGGTTACCCTGTGGATAAATTCTGCAAAAAACTTAAGGAGTTTAGCAGCCGTTTTAAAATCCAGGTTTATTTAGAGCCGGGAGAGAGCAGCATTACCGAATCCACTGAATTAGTCACGAAGGTTTTAGATATCGTCCGCAATAAAATTGATATCGCGATAGTCGACGCTTCAACTGAAGCGCATATGCTGGATTTATTGATTTATCGTCAGAATGCCAAAGTAAAAGACGCAAGTAGCGGGAGATATAAATATATGGTTGCCGGACGTTCCTGTCTTGCTGGAGATGTATTTGGAACATATAATTTTAAGTCGCGGCTAAAAGTCGGCAGTATCATTAAATTTTCTGATGCCGCAGGATATACCATGGTTAAGAAAAACTGGTTTAATGGGCTTAACATGCCTTCGATTGCGGTAAAGAGGTTAAATGGAAAAATTGATGTGGTCCGCAAGTTTAACTATAGAGATTTTGTGAGCAGTTTGTCAT
>JAQTPJ010000183.1 GCA_028712915.1 Candidatus Omnitrophota bacterium | reverse complement strand
GCGGCTATTCTGACAGCCGAAAAACTTGATATGAACCCATTGAAACGCCTCGCAGATTTTACTATCTTTGTCCGCGGGAAAACTTCAGGCGGGTGGGGGCAGATAAGGCCTGAAACAGTCAGGTTCCTTATAAATACCGGAAGAATTGATAAGAAGTACGCGGGGTATAACAGATACAAGCTCGCTGAGGAAATAAAGAATAACGATGGATTCAATGTAATGAGCGTTGCGGCATATTTGAAGTTCTTGGTTGATGAGGCAGAGAAGATTCAGAAAACAGGAGACCGTGATGAGCTTATCAAGAAGGTAGCCGCAGGGTATACGGCAGACTGGCATAGGATGGGTGAGGATTTATTAAAGCCTCCTTTTGATATTAAGGAATATACAGAAAAAACAGGGATCGATTCCAGCCGGGCGCAGGCCGCTCTTTATGCCGAGCTCGTTGCAGCCCTATATAAATTAATCGAAAAAGATGACTTAACTAATTCTTCCTCCAGCCCGATTAAGAAAACTGAAGAGAAAATACCAGCCATAGAAAGAATATATAAAGTAACTGATTCTACAAGCAAGCCAAAAGAGGCGCCAGCATCAACCCTGAAAGCTAAAGTTAATCACCAGCCGCAGTCCGTTGAAGATGAGGTTACCCTTAGCCCAGAGGCAATAAGATTATCCAAAGAGTTATCAGAGAAGTCCTCCAGCCCGGTATATGATGCTAATAAGCTTCAGGCTTCCCTAGAGGAGCATTTCGACGGCCTCACATATAATAAAATATATCCGACAAAGATTGAATTCGTAAGGCCGGTTCCGGTGCAGGATAACGGAAGAGTTTTGACACGTATTCAGGCTTTTTGCGTCAACCCCATGGTTAATCCTACCTTAAACGTTCAAGTCGGAGTTATTAACGGACGAACAACAAAAGTGCTTGTTGTTGACGATTCAATCAAGTTTAGCGCTAACGGCATGGTTGTGAACGAAATTTATACTAAGTGGTTAAAACGTAACGGGCTAGCCACATTTGTAATTGCAACGCTCAAAGAGATTAATGATGCTTATACGGCCGGAAGAATCAAGATAACGCATGTAGTGAATTTGGATACGATAATGGCCTTGCAGCATTTGGCGAGAAATAATGGATTTGTTGAATATGTCGCCGATAAGTATCTGGCTCAAATATTAGGTAACGGCGTATTGGAGCTTGATGTAAAAAGCGCTAAGGTTAGAGATGGGTATATCGCCGATTTGATTAGATATTTGAAAGTATTGCAGGAAAGAGGGATTGCCCTTGAAAATGATTCCGAGGTAATGGAAACACCGTTCTTCCACATATTAGGCAAAGTTGGTTATGAGAATGTAAAGTTTGATTTCACTAATTCTAAAATTAATATTACCGGAACGTCTGCCTCCAGCCCGATAAAACTTGAAGTCATATCGGAACATGGCAGGGCGTACAATATTTGGGAAAATAATAAAGTCAATGGCGCAATATTGGTCCATATAGATGCTCATAATGATTTTGCGATTCCTTCCGCTATATACACCAGCAAAGATGCTGAATATGCAGAAGGCGCTTTCATTTATCCTGCGATTTATAATGGAATGTTTGATGAGGTCTATTTTGTCATACCTTCTCATAGTATTGAAGTCCCGGGAGTTAAGGAAATTAAGATTAACTCCAAAGTGGTAAAACTACACACCATATACTTAAGTAACTTGCCTGATTTTAAGAATGAAAAGAGACCGGTAGTAGTAGATATAGACGCGGATTATTTCATAGAGCAGGGTAATAGGGATTCCAGGCTTTGGAATATGTATTTTAGAGGTAATTCTATTCAAGTTGAACTTGAAAATGGCATCGGCAACTTACTGAAATCGTTGTTCGTAGACAGACATATTAATACAAAACTGATCACCTTAGCAAAGTCTCCGAGCTGGACGCCTAAAGATTCAGCGGAATTTATCGCTTCCTATTTTGAAAATGCGTTAAAACAATATAATAATCTTTCCTCCAGCCCGATTGAGGCGGCAGCTAAGCGGATTAAGAACGAAATTGATAGAACTATTGTAAATGGCAGGGGCAATCGTGAATATAAATTAAATACTTTTGACGCGAAAGTTGGAGATGGATGGGCTTTAGAAGTGTATGTTTATGCAAAGGAAGATATCTCTGAAGAGAGAATTTTGGGCAGCGTAAGGTTGAGCATATTAGACATAGCCAATATAGTATTTGAAAATGCGGAAATTTATAATACATCTGATCGGGGGCAAGGTATATTCGCTCACATTCTAAAAGCCGTATTTAAAGCTATTCCCGGGGATCACAGGCTGGTATTGAACAGGATAGAAGAATTAAATACCCTTGTAGAAGTCGCCAAGCTTGTTCCTGTAGATCATCGCATCGCCTTTATCTTAGAGGAAGTAAAAGCTGCTGGCATCAAGGCAGCGGAAGGCTATAACAGGATTTTACATAATCATTTGGTTCAGGCATTATTACAGAAAGCAAAGATTAATCTTAGCGACTTAGAGTCTACACC
>JAQTPJ010000182.1 GCA_028712915.1 Candidatus Omnitrophota bacterium | reverse complement strand
AGAGGTTTAATTCATCCCGTTTTTTCACTAAATAGGAAGGGGTGAATGAAAGAAAACGCTTTCCCGGAATACCATTTTCTCCCTTGACATATATATAATATATATGTTATATTTGTAACGTAAGGATCGGATAGGAAATACTCCAGTAGTTATCGTCGTAAAACAAGCAAAGCCACGGGTACAAAAAAGTACAAAAAAACTTTTGTAAAAACCGGGCTGTCAATATCCGAGAGGAAGAGAAAAGTCCGGTTTTTTTATGGTGAAAAAAATGACAAAAATCCCTTTTAAAAGTGAAGTGTTAAAAATAAGTTTAAAAAAGTATTTAAGAAGTGGATACAATCTTCTCTCCCAAGCAATTTCGAATTCGTTAAATTCCCTTATAATACATAGAGGCCAGGTCACCATAGAGTATTTTATTTTATTTACTGTCATAGCTGCTTTGACGGTTATTGGGCTATCTACGTTTTTCCCCCAGATAAAGCAGACCTTCTGGAATATGCAAGATGCGGCAGTAGAAGCGATTGTTAAGGCGGGCAAATGATGAGAAAAAATATGAAGGCACAATCGATAATGGAGTATGCAGTTTTGATAGGGGTAGTATCAGCCGCGCTTATTGCAATGTCTTTGTATGTGAGAAGGGCGATACAGGCAAACCTAAAGACAGTGGAGAATCAGATTAACGCTGAGGCAAATGAGACAAAATAGAAGATTGCCTATGAAGAACTTATTTAATAAAATTATTAATAGTGATATATGGATGGGCGAAGAGAGAGCCCAGATGATTATTGAATACGTGGTGGTGTTTACTGTTATAGTGGCGGCGATAATTGTCGCGGCTACAGCTTTAATCAGGCCGTCAATAGATAAATTATTTACAGATACGTCAGAATCAATAAATAAGATAGGGGATAAATTCGTAAGCGATATGTCCTATTAGCTGGTAGGCGCGCTTACTTTTCATACCATACGTTCATACAAAAGTTTGTGGAAAGGGGGTGAAGAGATGATGAAGGGAAAGAGAAACAGACAGGGCCAGAGCACAGTGGAATACGTAATAGTTTTCACAGCAATAGCAGCAGCTATTATTTTTGCCGCGGTAAATATCATAAAACCGGCAGTAAATAACACGTATGTTCAGGCAGGTGAGAGCATTGATAGAGGCGCAACATTTTTTGGCAACAGGATAGGTGGCGGCATTGGAGACTAAGCAGAAACAAGAAGTTAGTTTCTATAAAAAGGGGGTTATATAAATGTTCAGATTATTAAATAAAAAGAAAGGCCAGAACACCGCGGAATACGCGATACTAATCGGTGTTATCGTGGCTGCGGCAATAGCCATGCAGATTTATGTCCGCAGAGGAATGCAGGCGCGCATAAAGGATGCTGTGGATTACACTCAGACAGCAGATGAGGATACAGGAGTAGATATATTTAATGCCACACAATATGAGCCATATTATATGGATTCAAGCCTTGAAACAACTTCTGACGCAGATAGGTCAGAGGCAATGTTGACAGGCGGTGGAACTGAGCGTATTATCACTAACGAAAAGACTAGCAGGACAGGCACTATTACCTACGGCAATTGGACGCAGGAAACTCAGGAATAAAAATTAAGGGGGTGAAGCAATGTTTCGTTTATTAAAGAGAAATAAAGGCCAGAGCACATTAGAGTACGCGATACTCATTGTGGTAGTTATTATGGCCCTTATTGCCATACAGGCATATTTGAAACGCGGTATTCAGGGAAGGATGAGGGATTCAGCAGACCAGATTGGCGACCAGTTTTCGCCGGGGTACACCACATCTAATTTCATAACTAAATCGTATACTAAGACAAACGAGACGCAGGATGCCTGGGAAACTAAAACCACATATGATGCGTTTTCACAGAACCGTTGGGGTCACGAGAACGTGGCGAATGCTGAGCAAGAATATTGGGGAAAGTAGCTGTGTTAGAATTAATTTCCTGCCTGGATAATCAGGCAGGGATGGCAAGAGGAATTATGAGCATAAGAGATATGATAAAAAGATACAGATTGGACAAAGAGCGCGATACTCGATTTTCGATACTTGATACTCGCAAGAGTCAAAATCGAGCTTCGAGAAATGAGCATCGAGCACCGAGACTGGGCCAGAGCATTGCGGAATATACCGTGTTAATTTCCGTGATAGCCGCGGCCCTGCTTGCCATGCAATTGTATATGAAGCGCGGAATCCAGGCGACCATAAAATACAGCACTGACCAGTTCGGCAGCCAGGACTGGAGAGAGACCGACGCGGATAAAGTCACAGAACAGCAGTCAAATATGCTGTCTCTCTCGGAAGCGAATACAAGAATTCAGCAGGAAGCCAAAAATGGCGAAACGCAGGTCACCACTACAATGGATGAAAATTCAACCAACAGCGGCGTGACAACCTATCAGAAGGAAGACGAATTATGATAAGCGTATTTAACAAAAAACGAAATTTATCAATACCCAAGGCCGAAAAAAATTGTCATCATATTAAGCCTTTTAAAAAACTTTTTAAAAATGTAATTGGCCTT
>JAQTPJ010000181.1 GCA_028712915.1 Candidatus Omnitrophota bacterium | reverse complement strand
CGATTCCAGATTGGACTTTAATTCAGTGAGCGGCTTCAACCAACGGATATCCGCAGGGCCTCCTATAACCAGTTGTGCCTGAGGGTTGCTGTAAAGCAACTCATTGATTTCTCTGGCGCCATCTACTAAAAGCGAGACGCCCTTCTGGCTAACCAACCTGCTGACCATAAAGAATAATTTACTAGAACCATCTATTTCCAGTCCAAGCTTCTTCTGGACGGATAATTTAAACTCTCTCTTCTGCCTTATGTCGTTTACATATCTCCATTCGTTAGGCGTGCCGTTAAGAACCCCTCTTACTCCTATTCTTTTGAATACCCCTTGCAGCATACTGCCATTTTCTTCCGGAGATAAATCTTCTCCCATAATCTCCTTTGCGTATGTCTGGCTGACCGTGACAATAATGCCTCCTGCAGCGGAAACGCTCTCTACGCCAAGCTTGATTGCAATCATAAACATTTCATTTTGTCTTTCCGGGGTAATCCAACGGCTCCATTCATAATGATTATCGCTAAACAGGCCGGTCTTTAATCCAAAATCTCTCTTGTCCGAAATCTCAAATTGCCCGCGATAAGCCTCATTATTAATCCAGCAGATAGGCGTAATCTTGGCAAATAAATTATTTCCCCTGAACTCATTAAGCAACGACTCTGTACTAAGCGTTCTCCCTCTCTTAATCATTACGGTATTCCTCAATGTGGCGAACGGCTCTGTAATGGCTTCCCTTAGATAGGGAACCAACAACCCCGCCTGCCAATCAGACATAAACATAACATCAATATCGGTTTCTCCTGAAAGCACCAGCATTGCTGAAGCTATATTAAAGAGGCGTATTTCTTTAAGGGCGGCGTCAGGATTATTTTGGTCGCTTTTATCATAAGGCCGGGTGAAAATAGGATTAACAAAGAAATAATCGGTTATGCCGCAGGCCAGCACGCGTTTATACACTTCGACTAATTCCATATTCCCGTTATCAGGGATATAAAGCTGCGCTACCTCTTGTAAATCTGATAGGGGTATTTTATTAACCATTCTTTCTAACCCCTGATAATAAGGAGTTACACGATACGCTGAATGCGACTTGCCGTCTCTAGTTTGGACTCTTAATACAGATTCCGGCAAACCTTTTGCGACATCAGCAACGCCTCCCATCATAGACTCGGGTATTTCGAATACATAAAAACCCCACTTTAAACCAGGCAGCATCCCCTTCTTGCTATATTCATCTAGAAACTTTAGCGGCGAACTTGCCGCTCTGCCACATGTCATTATGGTATCTATTCGTTTTAATAATTCTTGCGATACGATCTCTCTCTGTTCTGAATAAAATTGTTTCAAGAATTCTAATATCAAAACGACATCGCTTCTTTTTAGTACAGCCTCCATAACGCCTACGAATATATACTCTCTTTCTTTTTGGGAAATTTCTATGCCCTGTTCCAAATAGGTCTTATTCAAAAGTAGATGCATAATGAATAATTCAACATCCAAGATATCAGTTAAGTTGCTCAATTCTTCAATCAGATCCCCTATCTTATTGGAACTTGCCTTAAGAATTCTTTTTACGTTTTCGCCTAATATTTTATCTTGTAAATTAATCCACCATTCACCCTTAAAATCCTCTACTGCCAAATGGAAAGTTTCTATAGAATCAAGAACCATAGCATATCGTTCATCGGAAATATCAATCTCATCTGCCCATAAAATAAATAATCTTGCAATATCCCAAAGAAAAGAACCTTGGCATACTATGTAAGGCAGCGCTTCTAATTCTTTCTTTGTGAATTTTATAAGACTATGCAAAACATACCCCTTTAACAGACCAATCAAGTTTGCTCTGCTATACTGGCGTGCCCTATATTTTCTACTGGTTGAAATGGCATTCTTAAATTCTTCAATCCGAGATTGACCTTGTCGACTACGTTCCCAGTCAAATAAAAGCAAAACTTCATCTTTCTTTTTATGCCATATTACATTCGCCGCTTTCATATCCCCATGGACTATCATCTGCGGCAGACTTTTATAAATCGAGATAGATAAATCTTTCTCTAAAGATTCGATTTGCGCAAGTATAAACTCGATATTATTGATGAATAACATTCTTGAACGCGAAAAAGAAATATTGCCATCTTTTCTAAGCTCATCTAATAAATCTTGCAATAAATCCTGGAAATCTTGTTTAGCAGCTACAATATCTCTTGCCAAAAGCTCATATTTTTCTCCCTCGGGAATAAAATCTATCCAAGCATTATGGAGTAAAGCCATAAATTTTCCTAACCCAGCGAACTGCTGATATGTCATTTGCTCTAATTCAATTTCTCTCCCCTCTTCCATATATTTTTCTAAGAAATAATACCACTCCCCGATTTTTATTAAGCCTAACCCTTCTTTAGTGCTATATATTTGGGAAACCGGCAATCCTTTTTCTTTTGCCCTATTAAGGATTGAAATAGCAAATTTTGCTTTCTCTAAAGTATAGGCGGCGAATTTCAAAACAAAGGTTCCTTTTGGACAATTAATAATTATTGGCGGTCTTTTTACCGTCCCTGAT
>JAQTPJ010000180.1 GCA_028712915.1 Candidatus Omnitrophota bacterium | reverse complement strand
TGTTTGATAGCATTTTGTACGTCTAAAATTGAAAAACCATAGCCTTCTAAACGATGCCTATCTAACCAGATATTGATCTGGCGCTCTAATCCTCCAAAAAGCTGCACTGTTCCTACGCCCGGCAACTGCCTCAATGCATCGCCTATTCTTTTATCAGCTAATTCATACAAATCTTTGTACGACTCTTGGGCGGTAATACCTAAAAAAAGAATCGGGATATTGGCGGTATTGAATTTAAAAATGTATGGATTATCCATTTCATCCGGGATATCGGGTAAATAGCGCTTAGTTAATTCAATACGATCGCGCACATCGTTAGAAGCGGCATCAAGATCAGTGCCCCAGATAAATTTAAGCCTGATTAAAGACGCTCCTTCTGAAGAAGTAGAAGTTATTTTCTCCAACCCAGGCGTAGTGGCTAATTGGTTCTCCAAAGGTTCTGTAACTTTAGTTTCTACTTCTTCTGGGCTTGCTCCGGGGTAAGATGAAACTACTGTAATAACCGGCGGTTCAATCTTAGGCATACTGTCTATGCCGATACGCGTCAAGCTATACATAGCAATAATGATGATCGAAGAAAATATCATCAAGTTGGTTACTGGCCTTTTTACGCCAAATTCCGGAAGTTTCATCTGGCTTCTCCTTGGCCATTGCCTATTTCTACAACCACCGGCGCATCCTCGTATAGCCGCTGTTGACCCATAACCACAACCATTTCACCTTCCTCTAAACCCTGTGTTACTTCATAAAGAGAACCATCGTGTATACCCAGAGAGATTTTACGCATTTTAGCTTTATTGTTCTCAATTAAATATACATACACCTCTGGTTCTCTGCCTATAATCGCCTCTTTGATAATATACGGCACATTAATACGTTTCTCTATCGCTAATGAAACCTTAACAAACATTCCTGATTTCAAAATGTGTTCTGAATTATCTATGATGACTTCTACCGGCGCTGCGCGATTCTCCAAATTTACCACGGGGCTTATCTTGGTAACCTTTCCTGTAAATTCCTTCTGTGGATATGCGCCTACAGCAACTTTTACTTCCTGGCCCAGGAATATTTTCGGTAAATACATCTCGGGAATATCCAGATTGATTTTTACCCTATCCATATTAACCACCAAGGCTACGGGCGTCTGGGAAGAAACATTCGAACCGATATCCACATAGATTCTGCCGACTATTCCGGTCAAAGGGCTCTCTACCGGCGCTTTTTCAAACTTCAATCCTACTTCATCGCGATCGATATATACAATTGTATCACCCTTATCCACACTATCACCGTCTTCCTTGATTTTCTCGATAATCTTTCCCGAAACCTTAGGATAGACATTTACCTCATCCTCTGCTTTTATATCTCCAGTGTATTCCAGTTTGTTATATAAATCCATCCGCTTTACCTTCACAGCCCTGACTGGAATAGACTGTGGGCCTTCGCTCTTTGCTTTCTCCCTCACTTGACAGCCAAAAAACGGCACCATAAATAAGGCAAGTAATAAAATAATCACATAATTTTTGATTTTATAGTTCATTGTAGCCCTCCTATTGCCTTCTCAAAATCAACTTTAGCAATAATATAATCGTAAATTGCCTGCTTTTTATTAAATGTGGCTATGTCATATTTCAAACTTGCATCATCTCTATCTACAAAGCTGCTTAATCCGCGTTGATATTTCTCGCTTATAGTCGAAAGGTTATCACTATAAACTCTTATATCCGATTCGACGCTCTTAATCTTTGCAACAGCGTCTTTTAAAGACAAATAAGCATTTTTTAATTCCAAGGAGATATCTTTTACTGTTTTTTCTTTCATTATCTGACTTTCTTTCAAGTCTACAATCGCCTGTTCAACCTTTGCTTTAGTCAACCAGCCGTCAAATATCGGCCATGAGAAAGTGATGCCAGCGATATTATAATCATTCTGATTTCTATTTGTGCCTGTAGCGGAATGCGAACGACTGTAATAATCCCAGGAAGCGTAAATACTGGGCCTGTTATCAGCTTTGGTTATTTCTATATTTTTCTTGTCTGCTTTTATCTGGGACTCATATTGTCTTATTTCTGGCCTATTTTTAATTGCCTCTGCTAGAGACTCCTCGTAAACAACGTCATTGGCATCATAAGCCAACTCAGCATCCGCGGATATCATAGTATCGCTGTCTAAATACAATAAGTTGTTTAATAAAGCACGGCTGGCCTCAAGCTGATTTAACGAATTTTCATAAGCTTCTTCTGCATTTTCCAAGGAAGATTCTATATTCAGAATATCCGATTCGGAAACTAATCCTCTTTCATAGCGTTCCCTTAAAGAATCAAGATGCAGCTTTATATTATCTACTATACCTTTATTAAGACTAGAGAACTCTTCGGTCAAAAAAAGCGTATAAAATGCCTTTTCTACACTTGATACAATATCTAATTTAGCCTTGTCTAAAAGCGCCTCTGAAACTTCTACCTCGTATTCATTCTTCTTAATTGTATTGATAGTCTTGCCACCTTTATATAAATACTGTTTAAGCGTAGCCTGTGCCGTGGCTTGGGTTAA
>JAQTPJ010000019.1 GCA_028712915.1 Candidatus Omnitrophota bacterium | reverse complement strand
AATGAATGATATGCTTAAGCAGGGGACTTCTTTTAGCGAGGTAAGTAAGGATAATGTGAATGCGACGGAGCTGGTGGCAAAATTAATCAGCGAAGGGAAAAATATCATTGATGGTATAGAAAAGGTTTTTGAAGTTATAGAGGGTTCATGTTCTTTGTTACTTCTTAATAAAGATGGTGTTTACGCCGCCAGGGATATTCAAGGCTATTCAGCCCTAGTAATAGGCAAACGCGATGATGCCTGGGCAGTGACTTCCGAGACAACAGCCTTTCCCAACAACGATTTTAAGATAACAAAGTATCTTGGCCCCGGAGAGATAGTCCTTTTGAACGAGGATGGATTATCAGAAAAGAAGCCGCAGGCAGAGATTAACCAGATTTGTTCTTTTCTTTGGATATACACAGGTTTTCCCGCTTCCAGCTACGAAGGCATTAATGTCGAGGTGGTCAGAGAGAAGTGCGGCAGGTGTTTGGCAAAGCGCGATAAAGACATTCAGGTAGATGTTGTTTCCGGCGTTCCGGATTCGGGTATTGCCCATGCCATAGGGTATGCGATGGAGTCTAGGAAGCCGTACAGAAGGCCGCTCGTAAAATATACGCCCGGATACGGAAGGAGTTATACGCCGCCGTCGCAGAAAACGCGCGATTTAATAGCCAAGATGAAATTAGTTCCTATCAAGGAGATTGTGGAAGGCAACAGGATTGTGGTTTGCGAGGATTCTATTGTGAGGGGTACACAGCTTAGAAATTTCACTATAAAGAAGTTATGGGATTGCGGGGCTAAAGAGATTCATGTAAGGCCGGCATGCCCGCCGTTAATGTTTCCTTGCAGATTTAATATTTCCACACGCAGCATACATGAGCTCGTTGCCCGTATCGCTATCCGCAATCTGGAAGGGCATGATTTAGAGGATGTATCTGAATATGTCGATCATACATCAGAAAAACATAAAAAGATGATAGATTGGATCGCGCACGACCTGACAGTTACTACTTTAAAATACCAGACAATAGATGACATGGTTAATGTTATAGGTTTGCCCAGGGAGAAGTTGTGTTTATATTGCTGGACAGGAGAATGCCCTAAGGCGGGATGCTCAAAGAAGAGCAAGGAATCCAGGAAAAAGTGCGCTGTTAAAATATAAGAGGTGGTGAAAACCCGCGTATTGAAGAAGAAAATTATTTTTATTGTCGGCCCTACCGCTGTTGGCAAGACCAGGCTGTCCATAGAAGTCGCCAAGAGCATAAACGGCGAGATAATCTCCTGTGATTCTATGCAGGTATACAGGGGATTGGATATTCTAAGCTGCAAGCCTTCCCTAAGAGAAAGAAAACAAATACCCCACCATTTGATTGATATAGTCAGCCCCGCCAGGAATTTTGATGTAAGCCAATTTATAAAACTAAGCAAAAATCTGATAGAAGAGATTCACGATAAGGGCAGAAAGCCTGTCTTTGTGGGCGGGACAGGTTTATATGTTGATTCTTTATTGAATGGGATTTTTCAGTGTCCTTCCAAAGATCAAAAGATAAGAGATAATTTTTATCGGCAGGCAGGGAAATATGGGAATAGTTATCTTTATCAAAGATTAAAGAAAATAGACCCGCCGGCGGCAAAAAAGATACATAAAAATGATTTGAGAAGGATTATACGCGCCCTTGAAGTCCACCAGATTACCGGCAAGCCTATTTCTAGGCTGCAAAAGCAAAAGAAAGGTATTTTGCAGGATAGGCGTTTTGATATTTCTATAATCGGTTTAACTATGCCTAGGGCAGAGCTATATAAAAAGATAGACGAAAGAGTGGATTTGATGTTTAAGAAAGGCGCAGTCAAGGAAATAAAGAGGCTCCTTAAAAATAAATGTTCTAAGACGCTAAGGCAGGCTTTAGGCATGAAAGAAATTAGTTTGTATTTAAAAGGGGATATCAGTTTAAAAGAGGCAAGACAACTGCTTAAACGCAATACCCATAGATATGCCAAGAGGCAGATGACATGGTTTAAGAGAAACCCGGCAATTAAGTGGATAGAATGCGCCAGCCCGGGCAAAGATAGAAATATTGCCATAAATAATATATAGTTTAAATTAATTGATTTGATTTTGTTATTGCGATAAAATTATACTCATATACATAGATAGGCAGGTACCAGCGGAGACTATATGCAGAAAAAAGACAACGGAGCAGAAAGATCAGAAATAAGAGAGAATCTTGAGAGCAAGCTTTTCCTGATGAGAAAAGTAAGGTTTATCATCGGGATGTGTATTTCATTATGGGGTTTATTGTTCTGGTTCTTTAATGTATCCGGTTTTAATCCGGCTATGCTTTTCCTGCTGGTCTTCTTGGAAATGTTTATAAACCAGCCCTACCGTTTTATTATCAGCCGTATTAATAATTTAAACTGGGTGTTGTTGCTGCATCAGATTTTGGATGTAATTCTGATAACTTTATGTATGTATTACTTTGGCGGCACAGACGCCTATTTTATAATCGTCGTATATTCTTTGATTATAATTTTTGCCGGAGTAGTCGTTACTATCAAAAGCTCATTCCTTATTGCCGGGCTTTGTTCTTTGAGTTATCTGATTGTATTTAACCTTGAGTTCTTTAAGATTATACCTAAAGGGCACGTATTCAATCTTAATTTGAATCCCCCTTTGAGTATCATTATGGGAGTATTTATTTCAATTTCTTTATTTTTAATTGCCTATGTTTCATCGTTTTTAGCAAAGATTATTTTAAAAAAGAGCGAAGAATCCAGGGATGCTATGCATAAACTGAAATTTGCCGAGGATGCGATGGTCCAGGCGGAGAAGTTAGCGGTTGTAGGCCAGTTCGCCTCGGGGATTATTCATGAAATCAAGAATCCCTTAGGGGTGATTCTTAGCGGAGTAGAATACCTGGAGAATGAAATAGCGGATAAGCCCGACCTGAGGGTTTCTCTCGAGAAGATAAGGCAAAGCGCCTTGAACGCCAACAGTATTATCAAAGATGTTCTGAATTTCTCCAGGCCAAACGATCAGAAGTTGGAAATAATAGATTTAAACACAACGCTTAACGATAATATCAGGCTATTAAAGGAAGTGTCCGTAGGCCCCAATATACAGGTTATAAAAGAATTCTCTAGGGATCCCCTTATGGTGAGGATTAATACCAATCAATTCGAACAGGTATTTTTTAACATTTTTATGAATGCCTGCGAGGCTATGCCTAATGGCGGAAAAGTTACTATAAGGACCTATAGCTCTGAGTATCAGCAAAAAGGGCTTAAATCCGGTTTCAGGGATAGTTCTTGTTTTATGTTTGGAGAGAAAATATCAGTCTTGGAGATACAGGACGAAGGCGTAGGCATACCTGAAGAGAATATGCCTAGGCTTTTCGAGCCGTTTTTTACCACTAAGCAAAATAAAGAAAATGCCGGTTTGGGCTTAGCTATATGCCGTAGGATAATAAACGCGCACAAGGGTGAGATAGAAATAAAAAGTATGCCCAAAGAAGGCACGATTGTTATTGTAAGATTACCGTTGTTTGAGGAAAGCAAAAGGCGATAAGGACAAGATAAATATTTGTTATATTCGCGGAGGGTATAGATGAAAAAGAAAATCCTTATGATTGATGACGAGGAAGATTTTTGCTATTTTACAAAAAAGAATCTGGAGAAAACCAGAGAATTCGACGTAATTATAGAGACTAATCCCGAAAAGGGTATTCGGGTGGCTGCAGAACAGCAGCCGGATTTGGTGCTGCTGGATATAATTATGCCGGAATTAGACGGCAGCGAAGTAGCCTTCCGCCTGGTAAACGACGCGCGCACAAAAGATATACCCATTATTTTTCTTACCTGCTTGGCAGACGAAAAGGATTTGGGAAGGTATGACGGGCTGAGCATGGTGGGCGGCAGGCCTTTTATCGCCAAACCTTGCCAGACTCCGGAATTAGTCAGGGTAATAAAGGAAGTACTGGAGCGCAAACAAAATCAATAAGAATAGTATTTCAATCTTTATAGTGATACCCGCCTGCTTAGCCGCAAAACATCTTATTAAAAATTATATAATTAAACCAAGGTATGGCAATGTTCAATATTAGACTGATTAAAAGAGGATTTTTTGTTTTTTTCTTATTAGCTGGCATTTTCTCAGGAAGATCACCGAATTTTGCTTATGCCGAGATTAATGCAATAAGTGAAGATTTAGATTACTCAAACTTATCTGAAGAAGAGAAAAAAGAGGAAGCTGATCTCGTTTATAAATATGCCAAGAAGTCTTATTTGGAGGGAGATATAGAAACAGCTAAGACTTTATTCTATCATGTATTGGAATTAGACCCGTATCATGCCGGGGCGAATAAATATATAGAGTATACAATTCCTAAGAAACTTAGCCTGAATAAGCAAGTAAAGGCGAAAGAGATGAAGATTATCTTAGACAAAAAAGAGGAGATGGAGTTTAAGAATTTAGATAAGTCCATTGAGGGCGCAAGAAGGCAAATGGATGCGATGGAAAAAGAACGCTTAACCAGGGAAGCGCTATATAAGAGCCAATTAAACAAGATAGAGAAAAGTGTCATAGAAAAAGAAAAGGCAAAGCATGAAAAGGTAACAAGGGCCAAGGAAAGGGCTGAAAAAAGAAAACAGGCTAAATTAGAGCAACAAAGGATTATCAAGGAAAAGAAAGAGCTTAAAAGAAAGAGAAAAGAAGATATAGCCAAGGCAAGAAAAATCAAGAAAGAAAAGGAAAGTATCCTTCCTTTTACTGCCCAGCAGCTGACAAAAGACAGCCTTAAAGCGGTTGAAGATAAAGAACGGACAGCAGAAGAAAAAATAGTCAGAGAATTTGATGCGAAAAAAGAAGATTCCTGGGGAATGATAGGCAGGGAATTAAATAATATAGAAAAAGAGAATAAGCGCCAAGCCGCCATAAAAGAAAAAGAGAGAAGAAAAAAAGAATTAAAGGAGAAGAAGGATAGGGCAAGAGAGGCTAAGAGAGCGCGTAAGGTCGAAAGGATAGAGGCGAGAAGGAAGCATAGGGAAGAAAATATAGCCAGGAAAAAAGAAAAACGAGAAAGAAAAGAAATATTAAAGAAGAGCAAAGAACCAATGTTAAATAAAGAGCCTGCAAACCAGAAGATTAAACAGAAGAAAGAGGCCGCTATAGCATTAAATGAAGATAAGGTTGTCGCGGAGGTTAAGAAAAATAAAGAAGCGGCAGATAAAACAAAAGCAGAAGAAACAGATGCTATTATGCAAAGGCATAGCAGCAGGATGGAAGCCGCGCTTCAGAAGAAAACTAAAGACAGCCAGTTGAAAGCCCTGTATGAAGAAGGGGTTTATTGTTATAAAAATAAAAGATATGCCTTGGCAAAAGACGCTTTTAGCAAGGCGTTAGAAATTAATCCTAACCACGTAAAGTCATTGGATTATATCCATATCTACATTCCAGAAGCAGAAAGTACTCCTGAATAAAATAAATATCCCAGATGGAAAAAGTCCTGTTGGTAACCGTTGGTTTGAATTATAAAAAAGGGCTGCCTGAATATAAGGATCAAGCTCTGGAATTGAAAGAATTAGCTTTATCTACGGGAGTTAAGGTTATGGAGGAGTTATTATATTTTCGCGATAAGCTTACAGCTGATTTATATATAGGCGAAGGCAAAGTAGAAGAAATAAAACAATTATGCCAGAAAAAAAGTATAGATACGGTAATTTTTAACAACGATTTGAGCGGTACTCAACAGCGTAATTTAGAAGGTATTTTAGAAAAAAAGACCATAGACCGCACGCAGTTGATTTTGGATATTTTTGCAAGGCATGCAAAAACTATGGAAGGTAAGATGCAGGTAGAGTTGGCGCAGCTGGAATACCTTTTACCCAGGTTGACAGGCAAGGGAATAGCCTTGTCTAGGTTAGGCGGTGGCATAGGCACTCGTGGGCCAGGCGAGCAGAAGTTAGAAGTAGACCGGCGTAAAATCAAAGACCATATCAGTAGATTAAAGAAGGACCTGGAAAGTTTAGTCCAGCGCAGGGAAATAGTTAGAAAGAAACGCAAAGAATCCTCTGTCCCGACAGTTACTCTTATCGGATATACAAGCGCGGGAAAATCCACTTTGTTGAATTCCCTCACGGGCAGCAGGCAGCGTGTAAGCAAATACCTTTTTACGACGCTAGATCCTCTCTCGCGCAGCATCAACCTTTCCAATAACCAGAAGATAGTTCTTTCTGATACTGTGGGTTTTATTGATAATCTGCCCACGCATCTAATTGAGGCGTTCAAAGCGACTCTGGAAGAAGTTACCGAAGCTGATCTATTAATCCATATTTTAGATATCAGCGACCCAAGGTTTTATGAACATAATGACGCGGTCTGGGATGTTTTGGAAAGGCTTAATACGACAGAAAAACCAATGGTAACTGTTTTAAATAAGGTAGATAAATTGAGCGATAGGGATTGGCTGGGAAAATACCAGCAGGATTTTCCCGACAGCATAGCAATCTCAGCATTGACAGGGGAAAATTTGGCGGGGCTGCTCAGTTTAATAGAGCAGAAGTTAGAAAAAATGGTTGTTTCGATTTCTTTGACTTTACCTCTCGGCAGGATGGATCTGGTTGATTTAATCTACAGGGAAGGGCAGGTCAAATCAATAAAATACACCGCTGATTCCATTAACATAGAAGCAGTATTGTCCTCGGTGGCTTGCCATAAGCTAAAAAACTACGTTAATAATTAACATTTTAAAATTTCTTTATATATTTTATAATTTCCCGCGTTGTAGACTCCGGAGTTGATGCGCCTGCCGTAATTCCCACGCTTTTTTTGTTTTCAAACCACTTGCGCATGATTCCATTCCCTGAATTAACCCAGTAACTATTTTTATTGAGTGATTTCGATATTTCATACAATCTTTTTGTGTTAGCGCTTGTCTTTGAACCGATGATAATCATTACGTCGTTTACAAGAGGCATAGTTTTTATTTCTTCCTGTTTAGTCCTCGTGGGTTTACATATTGTATTAAAGAATTTTAATTCTCCTACGCAGGCATTCAAGACATTAACTATTTCTTTGACCTTTTCCATATTTTGAGTAGATTGCACTACAACAGCGGCTTTCTTCATCTTTTTGATTTTTTCCCACGGGATATTCTTAATATTATCTATAACTACCGCCTTATTCTTTAATTGCCCCATGATGCTGTGTACTTCGTCGTGTTTTTTATCGCCTATGATTATAATATGGTATCCTTTTAGTTCATTTTTAATCGCTATGTTTTGAATTTCTTTTACCATGGGGCAGGTGGCGTCTACAATAGAATAACCCAGCTGCAGGGCTTTATTAAAGAGTTTACGGGATGAGCCATGAGCGCGTATTAAAAGAGTTTTACCTTTGCCGTTTCCTAATCGTTTAATCCTTTTGATGCCGGCTTTATCGAGCTGATTTGTCACGTCTTCATTATGCACTATATCTCCCAGCATATAGGCTTTCTTTTTTTCTTTCAGCGTTTCATTTGCGATTTTAATCGCCCTTTTTACGCCGAAACAGAAACCAGCTGATTTAGCGATACGGATTTTCATAAATATTGGCCTTTTGCCAGGACTTTTAAAGTTAAGAATATTTTTTTATACATAGGCACATAAGCGCGCTTGGAGAATATGTCGTATTTATTCTTTTCCACTGAACCCAAAATAGCGGAATACATTTCTTTGATAAGGCATATTGCCAGGCGCGATACCCTGTTGGATATTGTTGAAATCCCTTTAGCGGAATTATCATAGTATTGCCTTGCTTGGTTTATTTGGGATTTTATTAACCCTATGAAGTTATCATCCATGGTTCCTTGGGCGATATGCTCTTGCGATACATTAAATTTATTCATCGCGTCTTGAGGCAGATAAATCCTGTTTCTTATAAAGTCTTCTTTGATATCCCTTATCATATTAGTAAGCTGTATGGCGATTCCTAAGTCCACGGCATATCCCTCGGCTTCTTTATTTTTATAGCCGAATACCTTTATTGCCATAAGCCCGACTATGCCGCCCGCCTTGTAACAATAAACATACAATTCATTAAAGTTTTCATAGCGGTTTTTATGTATATCCATATACATGCCTTCTATGAGAGTATCAAAATAATTCTTTGGAATATCATATGTCTGCACAGTTTCCCGGAAGGCGGATATTAGTTTTTGATTTACCTTACTATCGGTATAAGCTAAATTTATATCATCCCGAATCTTCTTTAAGGCATTAATTCTATGATTATCCGTATTCATATCTACCGCGTCGTCGCTTATTCTGCATATGGCGTAGATTGCATACAAGGCGTATCTTTTATCGCGCGGCAGGAATTTAGAGGTGAAATAAAATGTCTTTGAGTATTTTCTGGTGATATTTTCAGCGGCGATGAAACCGTAACGAATATCTTTATCAGTGTAAATCATATATTATACGTTTAGGATGTTTTGGGTATAATTAACCAGAAGCGCCCTGTAGGGAGGTTTTATGCTGGAGGATTCAATTGCCTTTTGCGATTTCCTAAGAAGCCCGGATATTTCTTTTTTTGCATATTCTAAGGCGCCGGATCCCGCTACAATCTTCCTTATGGCAAGTAAATCATTCCTGTTCGCATTATTTTTTGAGAAGATTCTTCTTATGGCATTTTGGTTTTTCTTATCCGTATGGTGATAGGTATACCAGATTATAAGTGTTTTCTTTGCTTCTTTTAAATCAGAAAGCGAAGATTTGCCTGTTTGTTTTTCTTCCTGAAACATGCTTATTGTGTCATCTTTGATTTGGAATGCCCTACCTAAATATATACCGTAGCGGGACAATTTTTCCGCTTGAGGTTGGCTTGCTCCGGCCAGTATGGCCCCTGCGGCAAGAGGACAGGCAAAAGTGTAATAAGCGGTTTTATAATCATATACCCTTAAGATATCTTCTTTCTTTATATTTTTTATGTCGTTAATGCCATAAATGAGTTCTATGAATTCTCCGGTTGCGGTATGAATAGTCGCTTCAATAAATTTTCTTAAAGCCTTTTCTTTGCGTTCTTTCTTTTCTTCAACCGCCAGGAAAGCCTGTATAGCCATCGCATACATAACATCACCGGCTACGATAGCCAGGTCCTGGCCGTTTAATTTAACGCCTTTTTTGCCGGACAGGTAGTTGTTAAACATAGCATGCATTGATGGTTTGCCCCTGCGGGTATCGGATTTATCGATTATATCATCGTGGACCAGCATGAAGTTGTGCAGGAGCTCTATGGCTAAAGCCGAGGTGTATAGGTTAGGGGCTATTTTTTTGGCGAAACTGCGATAACCTATGACAAACAGGATCGGGCGTATTCTTTTGCCGCCCCGCAATACAAAATTCTTAATGTATTTAGAGAGAAGAGGGGAGGTTTTATTCAAAAAATACAGCCTGTCAATATTCTTAAGGAATTTTATTAATTCCCTATCAATTTGTTTTTTTATCTCATTAAACATGCACCTATGTTATCATACAGGAGTTTCTTTTACAAACTAATTTTAATTCATATAGGTAGCGGGTTGGCTTTATTTACTATAAGGCAGGAGGAAAGGCGTTTATCTTGTATTTATTGTCAGATAAAAAAAGTATTGACAAGTATTTTTTCTGTGTTAAAATTATATTCCCTTTAGCACTCTTAGGTAGAGAGTGCTAAAGGTTGTTTCATTATAACCATAACTGAATAAAAAACAGAGGGTTAAGTAAAATGGTCCGTAAAGTTGATTATGATTCAAGAAGGACGGATATTCTCAGGAAGACTATTGAGCTTTATCTAGAAACTGCCCAGCCGGTTGGCTCGGAGGCTCTGCTTGAGAATTATAAGTTTGATTTAAGCCCGGCTACTATAAGGAATGTATTAAAGGATTTGGAGGGGCAGGGTTTTCTTATGCATCCGCATACTTCTTCAGGCAGGGTTCCTACCGACTTAGGTTATAAATTTTATATTAATGATTTGATGCATAAAACGCAACTGTCTTTAG
>JAQTPJ010000179.1 GCA_028712915.1 Candidatus Omnitrophota bacterium | reverse complement strand
CCTCTGTCGCCTCCGATAAAGGCAACAAAACATCTTTTTCCTTGTTGTTATTAATCATGCCTTCCAATATCTCCGCGCCTACTCCGTAATACTTCTGAATATTTTCTAAAATATCTTTTTCTGCCGCAAGTACTGCCTTTACCTCAACATTCAACAATAACCTTAACTCATCAAGCAATTGAATATTCAAAGGGTCTGTTATAGCGCAAGTCAAAATATTATTCTCGAACTTAATGGGTATTAATTTGTAATGCAGCGCAAACTTTACCGGAATTTTCGCTATGGTTTCGCAAGCGACATTAATATCCCCGACTTTTACATAAGGGACATTAAGTCTCTTTGATAGTAAAGAGAATACTTTTTCTTCAGGAGCAAACCCTAAACGCACAAGCATAGAACATATTAACTCTTTGGCTTCTTTCTGTTTGCTAAGACCAATATCGAGCTGCGCCGAAGTTATCACGCCTTCCCTTATTAACATCTCGCCAATCAACATATTATCCTTAAATGGCATAATCCACCTATTGATAGATTCTAAGACAAATTGGAATTAATCTCTGATTATTTTAACCCTTGGGAGGGTTAGCGAGAGCGAGCGGAGAATTTAATTTTTTTCCTGCAGGGATTCTGTGAGCGCTTTCAGGTTTGCTTCGACAAGCTCGTGGTGGGGTGAAATTTCTAACGCCTTCTCGAACATCTTTATGGCGTCTTCTCGTCTGTCTATCTGGATATAACTGACCGCAAGGTTATTATACGCCTCTGTGTATAAAGGGTCAAACTTAATTGTTTTCTCAAAAAATTCGGCTGCTTTATGAAAATCTTTTTTATTAAGGTAAATAATGCCCAAATTATAGTGCGCCTCGATAAAATCAGGCCTTATTTGTATGGCAATATTTAACGCCTTAACCGCCTCATCAAACATACCCAGCTCAAAATAACAGACGCCCATGTCATTATAGGATAAAGAATCTATGGGCTTATACTTTAAAGACATCTTAAGGTTGTCTATCGACTTCTGGAAATAACCCCTCTCAAAATAATGCTTGGCAATGGCCTGGTATGGCTCGGCTATGTAAGGATAATACGCAACCTGATTCTGCCCAAATGTAAAATCATTCCTCCAGGCTATGTTTTGAGGAACGGTAACCGCTATGCAAAGGCCTACAACAAACAACATAACAACTTTATCCGCGCTGGGCGATATTTTCTTTATAGCCGGGAAATTTACGAATTTCATAATTACAATTGCCGCGGCAATGCTTAATCCGACCAGAGGAAAATACACATACCTCAAGGCAAACATATTCGCCAGCCGGAAAAATATGTTCGAAACCGGCAGTATGGCTATGAAAAACCATAACATAGCAAAGAAAATCGGCCTGGAACGCCTGTAACTTTTTATAACGCCCACAACCAGCAGGAATAAAAACAGTATGGAGATAAACACTTCATAATCAAGTATTGATTTCACCAGCGGGTAATAAAAAGACGGGATAATTGCCACATTCAAAGGCGCAAGAAACGTGGATATATACCTCGAGAATATTACAGCTATGGTAAGAAACTGGGTATATAAACTGCCGTTGGCGTAAGGTATGGACTTCTGCACCTGAGGGCTGAATACAAAGAAATAAATTACCAGATAAAATATCGCTATGGATATGTAACCCGCATACCTTTTAAAATTGCTGAAAACTTTCTTGATCTCGCAGTTGAATTCAAACAGAAAATCATAGAGCATTATAAGCGCGGGGAATACAATGGCTGTTTCCTTCGAGAATAACCCTAAGAAAAACAATAAACAGGAAGCAGGATATAACAGGTTTTTCTTAAGGCCGCTTTGCCTTTTATAATGAATGAATAAAATAAACGCGCTGAGCAGGAAAAATACCACAAGCAGCTCTTCGCGCGCGGAAATACTGTTGACCGCTTCCGTAGCAAGCGGGTGCGCGCCGAATATCAAGCCGCTGAAAAACGCCAGGGGATTATTCTTCGCTAACAAAAGCACAAACACATACACTAAAATCGCGTTCAGGGTATGAAGCAAAAGGTTTGTCAGGTGATAACCAAAAGCGTTCAGTTTCCAGGATGAATAATCCAGCATATAGCTTAAGGTCGCCACCGGCCGATAGGTAATCTCTCCGGCGCCGTATTCTTTCCTGTGGTAGGAATTTAAAACAATGTTATCCGATGTGCTTAGGTATTGTTTGCTGAAGACCGACGGGAGATTTTTCCAAGAAGTAATAAAGGCGTTCTTATATACCGTGTAGTTATCATCACCCACGAAATTATTAAACAGGGTATTGCCATACGCAACCGCGACAAAAATAATAATCAGAATGATATATTTACGCATTCCTGTCTATGTATTATATTACGCAGATCATCACAGATTAAAAGATACGGATAATCGCAGATATCCACGATAAATAGCGAGTAACAAGTAAAGAAATTATTCTTTTTTATTACTCTTATAAATCTGCGATCATCTGCGTTTTTATATCTGCGCCAATCTGTGGCTTAATGGTAAATTTAGCGCTGAATATTATTGAATCCCTGATTTGCAAGGCATAATCTATAGGGACTTC
>JAQTPJ010000178.1 GCA_028712915.1 Candidatus Omnitrophota bacterium | reverse complement strand
GAAGAATATCAGCCTGAACTTTCATATGGTAGGGCACCTGCAGACAAATAAGGTAAATAAGGCTTTGGATATATTCAGCTTGATTCATTCAGTGGATAGTTTCAGGCTTTTGCAGAAAATAAATGAGGTTTCAGCGTCGAAAGGCAATATTACGGAAGTGTTGCTGGAAGTTAATGTTTCCGGCGAGAAGTCAAAATTCGGGATAAATAGCAGCGAGGCAATTGATTTTCTAAAAGAAGCCTCAGGATTAGATGGTATTTGCGTGCGCGGGCTTATGACAGTGGCTCCATTGGTGAAAAATAAAGATGACGCGCGCCCTTATTTTAGCAAATTGCGCCAATTGAAGGATAAAATAAGGGAAATGGGAGAGCCGTTTTTTAAAGGCAGGGTTAAAATGGATTTTCTTTCCATGGGAATGTCGCAGGATTACGAAGCGGCAATACAGGAAGGCTCGAATATGCTGCGCATAGGCAGCGCGATATTCGAGGGAGAATGATGAGAAAAATCGGCATTATTGGTTTTGGGAATATGGGCTCGGCTATTGCGGAACGCATTAAAGCTGAGGATGCCAAAATATGGGTTTTTGACAAAGACAAGGATAAGATTAAAGGATTGTCCGGCGTAAACACATCAGAGAACTGCATTGATTTGGTAAAGAATGTTGACGTTGTAATCTTGGCGGTAAAACCCCAGGATTTTGAATTTGCATTAGAAGATATTAAAAGCGGCATTAAAGGAAAATTAGTAATCTCCATTGCCGCTGGTATTACCACAGGGTATATTGAAAAGAAGCTGGAAGGCGCAGGAGAAGCCAGGGTTATTAGGGTGATGCCCAATATGCCTGCGAGGATAGGCAAAGGTATGACTTGCCTAAGCAAGGGCAGGTTTGCCAGCGATGGAGATTTAGGATTTGCTGAAGAGCTGTTTGTTAAATTGGGCGCGACCTTAATTTTAAACGAGGATAAAATGAACGCAGCAACGGCTATATCAGGAAGCGGCCCTGGTTATTGTTATGATTTAATAGAATCACAGCATGTAAATATTCATAACGACGCTGAATTGAAGAAATTTGAGTTAGATTTCTCAAAATTACTTGAGAAGGCGGCTGCAGGTATCGGTTTTAACGTTAATGAATCTATAATGTTGGCAAATGCTACAACCTCAGGCAGCATAGCTTTGATTAAAGAATCCGGAGTTCCCGTAGGAGAATTGAAAAAACAGATAACTTCCAAAGGCGGGACAACTGAGGCGGCATTAGCGGCTTTGCATAAAGGCGATACTTTAGAGAACGCAGCCAAGGCAGCTCTAAAAAGGGCTAAAGAGTTATCCAGGGAATAAATTCAGGAGGAAAAATATGGCACGGATAGGCATAATCGGCGGAAGCGGTTTATATAAGATAGAAGGGATTAAGAAATTAGCGGAAAAGCGCGTTTCTACGCCTTTCGGATACCCGTCGGATAAAATAGTGATAGGAGAGTTTAACGGCGTAGAGATTGCGTTCCTGCCGCGCCACGGCATAGGCCATAAGGTTAATCCTTCTCAGATAAATTACAGGGCGAATATTTTTGCCATGAAAAAAATAGGGGTAGAGAGGATTATATCGCTATCCGCGTGCGGGAGTTTAAAGGAAGAACTTAAGCCCATGGATTTTGTTTTGCCTGACCAGTTTGTGGATAGGACAAATCAGGCGAGGAAGATGACGTTTTTAAGCGACGGCATAGTCGGGCACATAAGTTTTGCCTACCCGACTTGTTTGGATTTATCCAAAACAATTTATAATTCGGCCAAAAGCTTAGGCTTGAATATTCATCTCGGTGGAACTTATTTAAATATGGAGGGCCCGGCGTTCTCCACAAAAGCTGAGTCAAAGCTTTACCGCAGCTGGGGGATGGATGTGATAGGCATGACTAATATGGCGGAGGCAAGATTGGCAAGAGAAGCCGAGATTTGCTATTCTACATTAACGGCAGTTACTGACTACGATTGTTGGCACGAGTCCCACGACAGCGTTACAGGGGATATGATAATCGAGTATTTCAATAAAAATATAGAGAATACCAAAAAGCTCATTAAGGAAACTATTTCAAAAGTTTCACTGCAAAGGACATGTCCTTGCAAGGATGCATTAAAGTATGCCTTGTTTACATCCAAGGACGTTATTCCCAAGAAGGTCAAGAAAGATTTAGGAATTATTTTAGGAAAATATTTAGGAAAATAAAATTAAGGCTATGGATTATAAGAAGACGTTAAATATTACCAAGACAGATTTTCCCATGAAGGCTTCTTTGGCTCAACGTGAGCCGGAGATGCTTAAATCTTGGGAGAAAAATGATATATACCTTAAGATAAGGCAAGCCCGCAGGGGGAGCAAGAAATTCATCCTTCACGACGGCCCGCCTTATGCCAATGGCAACATCCATATAGGCCACGCCTTAAATAAGATTTTGAAAGATGTCGTGGTGCGGTTTAAGACGATGCAGGGTTTTGATTCGCCGTATATCCCCGGATGGGATTGCCACGGGCTTCCTGTAGAACACCAGCTTTTCAAAGAATTAAAGATTACTAAGGACCAGATTGACAGGGCCAGTTTCAGGA
>JAQTPJ010000018.1 GCA_028712915.1 Candidatus Omnitrophota bacterium | reverse complement strand
TTGGCTGTCTTATGCCTGCGGATTTATATTTTTTATATTGATCCTCTACTGGCTTGCGCATATTACTTTGGTAGGGTTGATTTTGTTTTGTTTATACCTGGCTTTATATTTTGGATTTTTTGGATATTTTTTTACGGGGTTTAAAATACGGCATGCGCGGACCGATATTTATCTGATTATTTTCTTATCCTGCGTATGGGTAATTTTAGAATACCTGCGCAGTAATTTGCTTTCCGGTTTCCCCTGGGCTATCTTAGGCTACAGCCAATACCAGAATATTAAAATTATACAATTCGCCGATATCGCAGGAGGATTCGGGTTATCCTTTCTGGTTATTTTTGTCAACCTGTGCTTGTTTGCCGTTATAAAGATTTTATACGCCAGAGATTTCAAGGCCTTATTTAAGTTCGCCCTGATTTTATCGGCGACATTTATAGCGGTTTATGCCTATGGCAGTTATTCGATAAATAAGTATTCGCGTAACGACGAAGCCGTTTTGAAAGTTTCTTTGATACAGGCTAATATTCCCCAGGAGGAAAAGTGGTCCAGTTTTCACAAAGAGAAGATAAAAATTGACTATTTGGATTTGAGTGTTAAGGCGGCGGAAGATGCGCCTGATATAATTATTTGGCCTGAGACATCATATCCAGAATATATAATCGAAGGCGATGCGGAATCAATTGTTCCTATGCTTGCAGCGCAATATCATGTAGGTGTGCCTATTCTATTCGGGGCTGTGTATCAGAAAGAAGGCAGTTATTTTAACAGCGCGATTTTGCTGAAGGATATTTCAGTCTCGCCGCAGATTTATAAAAAGATACACCTTGTGCCATTCGGAGAATACCTTCCCTTAAGAAAGCTCTTTTTCTTTCTGGAGCCATTTGTGCCTATTGGCGATTTTAGTTCCGGCAGCGAATTTTTTATTTTTGATGTCGAAAATAAAAATAAAGAGCCAGTTCGTTTCGGCGTATTAATTTGTTTTGAAGATACGATAGCGCAATTATCGAGACAGTTTGTCTTAAGGGGGGCGGATTTTCTGGTTAATATTACCAATGACGCCTGGTTTAAAAAAACATCAAGCCCCTACCAGCACCTGCAGGCATCTGTCTTTAGGGCTGTGGAAAATAGGGTTTGCCTGATTCGCGCTGCCAATACAGGCGTTACATGCGTCATTGATAACCGTGGAAAAATCATAAAGCGGCTCGGCGGAAATCAGGGCACAGACATTTTTGTAAAAGGGTTTATAACAGAAGAGGTCAGTAAATCGTTTCAAGATATAAATATGGGTGGGAGGGAGGAATATCCTTTGACTTTTTACAGCCGCTATGGCGATTTATTTGTTTTTTGTTGCGGCCTTTACATGGTTTTATTTGTTTTTGGTTATATATTCGCAAAAAGAAAATATGCTTAAATTTTAACAACGCAGTTTATATAGAAAAAAAATTATGGTATGATAAGACTCATGAGAAATGCTGTAAACAGGAAGGCGTTTACCCTTGTAGAGATATTAATCGCCATGTCCATTATGCTTATGATTACAGCTATGGTGGCAAGTATCTTCGTAGGTGTTCTTAACTATTGGAAAAGAGGGTATAGCTCTACCCAGAGGCAGCAGTCAACTAGGCTGGTTTTTAGCCGTATGACTGGGAGCATCTCCAGCCTTTTTGTCGCAACATCGAGGGGCATTTATTGTTTCGGCTCCAAGGATAAATTTTATTTTATTTCTGCTTCTGCCAGAAGTTCAGAGGGGGATTTAGCTGAGATGGGTTATGAATATAACGCGGCAGAGCAAAAAATATTTTTTTCCCGACAGGATAAAGCGGATTTTAACTTTGACACTTATGATTCCAAGGATATGATAGCCATTCATGTATTGTCTTTAGATTTCAGGTATATGGATAGTAGCGGCAACTGGCTGGAAAGCTGGGATAGCCGCCAGGGCGGCGCACAACAAGGCACGCCGCCGCAGGCAATAAAAATTTCTCTAGGCGCAGAAAATACAGATTATCCTGATAATAAAGAGATTTTTGAGACGACAATAGAATTACCCATAAGGACTAAGTATTGACAATAAAATCAATAAGGCATGTTAGCTTAAAATGAATTTAAATCCTAAACCCCAAATCCTAAATTCTAAACAAACCCCAAACCAGAATTTTCCAAACTCAAAACCAATTTGCTTGTTTTGGATTTTGAATTTTAGGTTTTGAGTTTATTAAGGATTTAGAGTTTAGTGCTTAGAGTTTAATAATATTTAAAAAGGAGAAAGCATGGCTTTTCAATTACCGTTTTCAAAAAGGACATCGATGAGGCAATTGCTTCATTTTACAAGGCAGCTTTCTATTCTTATCGGCGCAGGCACGCCTTTGATTAAATCCTTGACCACTATTTACGAGCAGATGCCGGAGAATTATTTTAGAGAAGTAATAAAAGATGTTATAAAACGCGTGGAAGAAGGGAGTTCGTTATCTTTGGCCTTGAGCGAATATCCCGATATATTCTCCAATTTGTTTGTGAATATGGTAAAGGCTGGAGAAGTAGGAGGCTTGCTCCCCGCGGTATTAAAAAGAGTAGACCATTTTTTAAATCACACCTACAGGCTAAGGCAGAGGATTAAGTTTGCCATGATGTACCCTGCTTTTGTTTTGATTATAGCGGTTGTGATTATAACTGTGCTTACCGCGTTCGTGGTACCGAGTTTTGCCAAGATATTCGACGATCTGGGTGGAGAGCTTCCCGGCGCAACACAGATATTGTTATCCATAAGCAAAGTATTTAACCGCTTTTGGTATCTTATACCGTTTATCTTTGTATTTTTTATAGTTTTTTTTAAGGTTGCCGGAAGAAAACCAGCAGTCAAAACTTTTTTAGATAAGACGAGGCTGCGCCTTCCCGTGCTTGGTGATCTAGTGTTAAATATTGAGATTGCGCGTTTTGCAAGGCTCTTAGGCACGCTTCTTATGTCGGGAGTATCTATTCTTAACGCTTTAAAGCTTACGGCTGATGCCAGCGAGAATTCTTTGTTTGCCGAAGCGATAAATGACGCAAACAAGAATATAGAAAAAGGGGCGACGGTATCCAGTTCTATGGAGCAACATGAGATATTCCCGAAAATCTTGACCAGGATGGTCAGCGTGGGAGAAGAATCCGGGCAATTAGATAAAATACTTCTCCAGGTGGCCGACGAATACGAAGAAGAGGCAGAAGGAACCCTTACGAGTTTGACGTCGCTGTTAGAACCGCTATTGATTGTAACAATGGGTGTAATCGTAGGTTTTATTGTTATCGCCTTGTTCTTCCCTATATTCACCATGGGAAGTTTAGTAAAGTAGTTAAATAGAAAATACAATAAATAGACTGTCCAGAAAATGATATTCCGTCTTTATAGAAAGCTGTTTGTGAAACCAATAAGCCGTCAAGGTTTTACCTTGATAGAAGCGCTCATCGCCTTTTTTATATTGACGATGGGCATTTCTTTTATCTATTCCATCTTTCCTTTGGGGATGCGCGTTGCAAGGCAGACACAGACCCTAAGCAGCGTATCATTTTTCGCCCAGAAAAAGCTGGAGGAGTTAAAAACCTCCGCAGAGCCGGTTGCTGATTCCACGGGGCAGGAGAATATTTTCAATTGGACAGTTAAAGTTACGGATTATACTACCGAGGAGAATATAGTTTTAAAGAAGGTGCAGCTGGATGTGCTCTGGTCCGAGGGAGAAAATCAGAGGAAGAAGACGTTCATTACCTATTTTAAATAATTCCCAGCATGATAAACAGGTTAATTAGTAAAGAAAAAGGACAGGCTATTCTATTAGTCCTGTCCATTTTAGGAGTAGCTTCTATAATAGGCTTAAGTTTTTTATATATGAGCCAGACGCAGTTGCGCGGCATCAGTTCTTATATGGGCAGGCTTCAGACTAAATATTTAGCTGAGGCAGGCATTAATTACGCAAAGGGGGTGCTTGAGTTTGACGCTGGGGCGAATAAACTGGATTCGCAAGATGAGCTTTGGCGCAGCGTTTTCGCCGGCAGCGACGTGGATATTGATGATGACGGGACGAAAGAATCGAAATGGTTCAACATACAAGACGACCAGGGAAACAATATAGGCAGATATGCCGTATTGGTCCGTGATGAAGCGGCAAAGGTAAATATCAATGGCGATGAAGCAATTATCAGGAAATTTTTTGACAGCGTTGGGTTAAGCGGGCAGAGCATTACCGATGGGATACTTAAGTATAGGTACGGGTCGGACCAGAAGCCTGGAGTCGCAAATACCGACGACAATTCCAATAAGGCAAGCCTAGAGAGCGATTCCCTGGATAACGATGGCGATGGTATTGTTGATGAGGCCAATGAAGGCGTTGATGAGCCGCAGGAATTCTCAATAGAGAAACCTAGGGGCGATGACCGTCCGTTTGTGGTGGTGGATGAACTTAAAAAGATAGAGGGCATTACTAGTGATAATTTCAAAGATATATCCGGTTTTATTACGGTTTCCTCAAAAGACCACGAACGCGACGCAGAAGGTTCTATCCGGCAGAATATTAATTATATAAAACCGGATAATCTTATAAAAATTATGCTGGATAAGGGCGTGAGCTCGCCGTGGCAGAAGGCAGTAAATACGATAGATAGTTTAGACAGGAATCTGAGCCGCACCAAAGTATATAAGCACTATAATCTCTTATCATCCGAATCCAGTCAGGCCAGCGGCAGTTGGATATGGGCCAATAATCACTATGAGTGCGATATCCCCGGAGGCACCGGCGTGTGGACATGGTATAACCTTGATTTCTCCGACGGAGAATACTATTGTTATATTTACGGCATAGAAGACGATCCTATAGGCGATGTGAAAATCCTAGGTAAGACCCAGAGTAGCATGCAAAACGGCGACGCTTTTGTCATGAATGAAAACAGAAAAGTAACTGTAGCGGGAGGAGTATTTAGCATATCAATTGAAAATAATGAAGATTTTGGCCAGACTTGTTATTTTTCATCTATAGAATTAGTCCCTGAAGAGGTCAGCGAAAGCACCGCGCTTTTATCAAAAGAGGTGCACGGGGTGGAAGCTATACGCATAAATGAAATAATGGTATCACCTAAGATAGAAAAAAATACCGTTGCAACACAAGGGCCAGGCGGCGCATGGGTATGGCAGTCTTCCATGTTTGTAAATGCCGACTCGCAATCAGGACAGCAGGGCGAAGGCAGGTGGATTTTTACGGGCATTCCTAACGGCTATTACTATTTGAGGGTATCCGGCCAGACTGGTGAATTTGTCGGCGACGTGGAAATAAACGGAAGGACTCAAAGTTCCATGAGGGACGGAGATTACTTTACGGAATCAGAGACGGTTTACGCAAGTTCTAACCAGCTGGTTGTAACAATTCAGAATAACCTCAGGGATAAAACATGTTATTTTAAAGGCATAATTCTTTCGCAGCAGCCGGATGCGGAATATATAGAATTATTAAATATCAGTAATAATAGTTTTAATCTTAGTGGATGGGCAGTGGAAACCACAGGGCAGGAAGCGGCCATAGCTTTTATCCCGCAGGGCACGACGATTTCCCCTTATGATTATTTGGTCTTATGCGTGGATAAAGATGATACGGCGAACGGCCTTTCCTCAAACCATATAGCTTTTGTTGATACATGGGGTGTTCAGAAATCCGTGCAGTTGGATTTTTTAAGGACGCTGGATAGGGATTTTGATTTTTTAAAAGATGTTCCCGTTGAAGGGGAGAATTTTATCGTTTTAAGAAATGAAAAAGGGCTGATAGTTGACGCAGCTGAGTATTTGAGCTCGCAGGTCTCAAATTATTCTTCTTTAGAGCGCGGCGACCCTACGGAGCAAACAGACAGCAATAGGAATTCTGAATTTGACGGTTGGTTTGCGACGAGCGATTTAAGCGGCGGAACCCCCGGCAGGGTAAATGATAATTTAGGAATGCAGGAGGATGAATTCTACGACCACGATATACATGAAGTTATTGTAAGGAATGCTCCCATAACGGTGCTTTCTGATTTAATGTATGTCCCTAAAACTTATAACTGGGAAAGATATACCGACAGCGAAGAAAGAGAAGAGGTCTTAAAAGATTTGAGTTTGATTACAGATTCTTTGACTCTTTCGGGGATTTTGTTTTCTCCTAAAGAACATAACGTATCCGGCTGGATAGAAATTTCTGGCGTAAGCAAAGGTTTTTATAGCGATACGCCAAAAGAAGAAGGCGTGTGGAAGTGGGAAGATTTAGAAAACGGCGATTATTTTTTAACCATCAGCGGAGAATTCAATGAAGCGCTAACAGTAAGTTATAAAAAGGCAGATGGTTCATGGCAAGTTTTATCTCAGGGAATACTTCCCAATGAGGAAGGGTTGGCTTTTTGCGGAGTAATAAACATTGGCTCAGATAAACCCAATGGCACAGAAGATAATGTACTGGAAATTAAATTACAGAATGAATCCCAGAGCGAGATAGCGCATTTTTATTCCTTAAGATTAGATCCCGGGCAGAATGTTTATGGCCGCATTAATATTAATACGGCGCCTCAGGAAGTTTTATTATCTTTACCAAATGTAACGCAACAGTCAGCTAGCGACATAATAAAAGGAAGGCCTTTTGGCAACAAAGATGGAATATACAAAGGAGTTGGCGATTTATTCTTATCAAATGTCTTTGGCGGCGATACCAGCCAGTTAGGCGCCTTGTCTAATTATGTTACAGTGCGTTCCAATGTATTTGAGATTATAGCAAGAGCGCAAGTGCTTGATGCAGATAGAGTTATAGCTCAGCAAGAAATCAAGACTATCATCGAAAGGTAGTAGCAAATAAGGCTTTTTTAGCTGGTTTTTTAGATCTTTTCCGCATAAAATTCTCTCTTTTCTTATAGCCTCCAAAGCATCTTTTCTCCGACGTGTTCTCCGTAAAATTCCACAGTATATTGTGTGATAATCAATCCCAGTTCTTCATATTCTGCAGCTTATCTGAAAATAGCTAATTTAGTCAATTTACCACATATAAATTATACTATATACTACTAAAGCTTTACTTGGTTTTACCTAATGGTTTAATATGCAATCTATGGCAATCAAAGGGTTTAAAATACAGATTTTTATTGACAGGTATATACAAATACTATAAAATTATATTAAATTTACTCAAAGTGTATACAAGCAGGGATTGGTTCTATATGTTATATATAAACATAAAATAAAATGGTTGGAGGTGCATTATGGTAGAGATGAGAAACGAATATTTTTCTGCGAATGAGACAGCGCAGGCTCTGGGGATATCTAAGCAGACGCTGCTAAGATATGAGAAGAAAAGGATCTTTCCCAGGGCAAAGAGAAATCTCATTAACGAGCGCAGAGAATATACTGCCAGCGATATAGAATCATTAAAAAAGATTATAGGCAGGAAGTAAGGGTCGAATAAATTTATAATAATATAGCATATATAATGAAAAACGTAATCGGATTAGCCGTAGGGCAAAGAGATATAAAACTAGCCAATATTTCCTTAAAAGGCAGGAATGTTGAGCTGTTAAAGTTAGATGTAATAGAAGTGCCGCAGGGTTCCAACCAGTACGAAATTATAAATTTAATAAAGGCTATTTTTAAAAATAACCAGCTAAAACCCAATATCCCCATTTGCCTTTCCATATCCGCCGAAGAGGCGTTTCTAAAAATTATTTCCGTAAAAACCAGAGGCGCAAAAAGATTCAAAGAGTTGGTAAAAGACGAATTAAAGAAAAATTTATTTTTGCCGCTGGAGAATTGCCTCTGGGACTATATGACTTTGCGTTATAACCCTAAAGAAATCAATAATGATGTTTTGTCTGTGGCGGCGAAGAAGGAAGTTGTTTTGGATAAGCTGAAGATGTTCGAGCAGTCGAACGGCTTTGTTATTGACTCCATTACTTTAGATATATTGGCCGCATATAATTGTTTGAAATTCAATACCGACTTAGCCGGCGGCAGGCGCTATGCCTTGGTAGACATTGCTTCCCAGAAGACGCAGGTGTTCATATTCGACGACAAAGATAATTTCTGGTCGAGGACTTTGCCTTTAGGGGAAGATAAATTCATAGACGCGATATCCAAGAAATTGGGCGTGTCAGCCAAGGAGGCTTACGAATATAAGCAAAATATGTTATCGCAGGATAATAATTTTTCCGGTAGCCCTGATGATTCATTGGTTGCCTTGATGAAAGATGTGTCTGTGGAACTGGACAAGGCTTTTAATTATTATTATCTGCAAACAAGCGCGTCAGGCGCAAAAGATACGACGCATAAAAAGATAGATGAAATATTGCTTAGCGGCAGCGGTTCGCTGTACGCGGGGTTGGAGAAGTTTCTGGCGGAGGCCTTGAATATGCCTGCGCGTTACGTCTATCCCTTAAACAAAATTCCTGTAAAAGATAAAAAACTGTTAGCCAAGAAAAATTTATTGGGCATACGGTCTTCGGAATTTACCACGGCGGTCGGGCTGGCCTTAACAGGATTAAACCTGGCCGATACAAAATTAAACCTTATCAAACAAACCAAAAAGAGTTTTTGGCAGAAGATAAAATTAGATTACACATACAACATTCTTATCGTTGCCTGTGTGGGGTTGTTGGTGTTTTTATGGGCGCAAAAGGGCTCCTATAGCAAAGAAATTAAAGAAGCGAGCTCCAAATTAAAAGAACTAAACGTAATCTGCCAACAGTCAATACCGCAGATAGACGGACTCGAAGAAGAATATGAGAAGACGGATGTAAAACTGAAGGCGTTGAATACAGCCGTGAACAACAGAAACATCGTAAGCCGCATTATGTATAAAATTTCCGAGATTATTTCCGAAGATGTCTGGCTGGCTAATTTTATTGTCAACCTGGATTATCAAAATAATGCCGGCGAATTAACCATAAGCGGCAAGTCTTTGAACTACGCGGGCATAAATAAGTTAATCTCCGGGCTTAAGGACACAGGTTATTTTAAAACTATACAACCGGTTTCTTCCAAGGTGAAAATAGACGAAATCACTAAAGAAGAAATTGTCAGTTTTATTATTAAACTCGAAATAGGCAGGGAAGGTGCGTAAATATATTCTGATAGTTTTGGCTGTTTTGTTATTGTTGGTTATCTTTTTGCGTTTCAATAGCAAAAGGAGGATAGCTGTTTTGAGAAACGAATTGATTAAACAGGAAGAAGTCCTGCGTAAGTATCAGGATAAGACGGGGATCACGCCTTCAGGTGCGGCCATAATGAAAATAAAAGACGCTGATGCCGCAAATAAAAAAGAGCTTAAGAAAATATTGGGTATTTTTGATACAGGAAAGGCAGACTTGCCCCAGGACGTATCGGACAAAGGCATATATTTTTTCCAGCTGCTTCATAACAGCATGAAGCTGTTAGAGAGGGAGGCTACTTCTAAAAAAATGGTCCTGCCGCCGGTAGATTTTTCTATGGATGTGCCAAGGGATGAAGATATCCCTTATCTTTTGAAACAGATAGAAATGATTAATGACATTATGGGAATTATTGTGGGCGTGGGCAAATGCGAAGTCGCCACAATAAGGCCTTTGCCTTTTGATAAGACAAAAAAATCTTTTGATTTTGATAAATTAAGCCTTCAGATAGTGATGAGTATTGATACTGATGCCTTGGTGAATATTTTATCGCAGGTCAACAGCCACGCGCCGGTATATTTTATAGAAGATTTTTCCGTTGTGGCAATTGAGCCGCCGCGGCTTAAAGTCAGCCTTGTCGCCACCAGGATTCTTACGGGTGTATCTTTAGAGGAGGTGGCAGAGTTTAAAAACAAAGAGATTTTCGATTTAAACAGCGTTTATCCGTTGGATATCAATTTGAAATCATTTGCCAAAAGGAATCCTTTTTTCAGGAGTAAAGATTTAAAGAAAGGCGAGGCTGATTCTTCCGCGGCGCCAACAGCCGCGGATAAACAGGCGGCTGCCAAAGGCGCCAAGCCCACGCCGCAATTTACATACAAAGGCAGTATTGACACGGGCAATAAGCTCGTCGCTATCATCGAAGATAACTGGCAGAGCAAAGTTTGTTTTTCCCAAGAAGGAG
>JAQTPJ010000177.1 GCA_028712915.1 Candidatus Omnitrophota bacterium | reverse complement strand
ATTATTCCGGGCAACCCAAAAGCCGGGGCTCTGCATTAGCCTATGCGTATGGGGAATTGCGTTCGGTGTGGAGTAACAAAACTTTTCTTTCCTATTGCATCCTATTGAGGATAGTAAACAGAGGGCTAAGAAAAGATAGTAAATCTTTTTCATATAATTTCATTTGCGGGTAGCGGACCTTACTTTAGACTGGCGGGATAGGACATCTTTCTCTATCTTCTTGTACTCTTCAATGTCGCAGTTAAGTTGCTTGCAAATAATCCTTTCTGTCTCTGCTTTTGTTTCAGCAACCTTAATTAACTCTTCCTGTAATCTTATGCGTTCGCTAGTTTCCTTTTTCAACTCCAGCCATCTACGCCAAGAGAAGATAGTGAAACCGATACTTAAAGTCAAAAGAACCGTGATAATCTCATCGACCCAGGTTATCGCCTGAGGGCGCTTTTGCAAAAAATCTATAAGGAATGTAAATACATCAAAGAAATAGGAGAGCGTAAATACAAGGATGGCAATAAGAATTAAGATGATTGAATCTTTGGCAGCGCTGGTAAGCCTGGATTTCGTATTACCCCTTTCGGGCTCTTCTTTGTTATTCATTTTTTTACTCTCGTCATTTCTAGCTATCTCAATCTATTTTAAAGACATGGATCTAGCGGCTTTTTTGGTTCCAGCACTCGTTATTTATCCTTCGCCTCAAATTCTTTTGAGATATAATTAGCCTTATTCTTCAACCAAGGATAAAATGTGGGCTTTTTGCCTGTGGGTTCCAGCTTATTTGTTTCATCTTTAAAAATAAATATATCCTGGAGTGAGTAATCTTTAGTTTTCAACAGCTCCGTAATACGGGTAATTTTTCGTGAACCGTCGCGAAATCTGGTTATATGGATTATTATATCGATGGCTGTGATAAGTTGTCTCCTGATTACTTCGCTAGACATATTTGCTTGATTTGCAAGAGCTAACACCTCCAGCCGGTCAAGCGCCTCTAAAGAAGAATTCGCATGCAATGTAGTCATCGACCCCTCATGGCCGGTGTTCATAGCTTGAATCATATCTAATACTTCATCGGATCGCACCTCCCCAACAATTATCCGGTCAGGACGCATATGCAATGAATTCTTCAGCAAGCCTCTTATAGTAATCTCGCCCTTGCCCTCGATGCTCGGCGGACGCGTCTCTAAAAAAATGGTGTGCTTCCTTGAAGGATGGAGTTCTTGAGTATCCTCTATGATGATGGCCCTTTCTCCGTCAGGTATGAAAGACGCTAGGGCGTTTAAAAGCGTCGTCTTCCCCGAACTAGAACTTCCGGAAATCAATATATTAAGCCGGCAGATGACACATGCCTTTAGAAATTCGGCGACAGAGTTATCCAATGTTTTTAAATCGATTAGCCTATTTATATCTAATGTTTGCTGACGAAATTTTCTAATCGTTAAAATTGGTCCGGTTGAGGAAACCGGGGATATGACTATATTCACCCGCGAACCGTCCTTAAGTTTTGCGTCAACAAAAGGCTCCAGCTCCGTTAGGCGTCTACCCGTAGAAGATACAATCTGATCTATAAGATAGTTCAACTGTTGTTCATTCTTAAAAGTTATATCCGTCGACTCCAGCTTGCCTTCTCTTTCTATATAAACCTCCGCAGGGCCATTAATCATAATCTCAATAACGGCAGGGTCGATTAATAACTTATAAATGGGCCATAAACCTAGAATATCAGGCATCATTTCAGTCAGGACCTCTTCTTGTTCGGCATTAGTAAGACGAATATCCCGGTTTTCTTTCAAAATGGATTTAAATATCCTCTCGACGCTTCTGCGGAAGTCAACATTGGATCCTTCGACGCCTGGAAAATCGAGATGCTGCGCCCGTATCTGATCCATTACCTCTTTTGAAAATCTGGACCTTAAGTTCTTTAATAGTTCTTTTTCCATGCGCGCCACCTCCGCTGTTATTGAATTACAATTAGCTGCTTTCTATGGGCAGTATGCAGAACTCTTATCTAACTATACAAAAATTACCTTAAGTATATGCGTTTAACTTAAAAATCGGAAATTAAAACCCGCGCTAGTGCATTTTTATCTTACTATTTAAATCTAAGGAAGGCATAAAATAGAACTTCCTTCCTTTTTTAGTTTTTATTAACAGTTTTTTCTCCGTAAGATATAGTAAATCTCTTCTGGCGGTCTCGTAAGTTATATTATTTATAGTCTTATGTTCTTGAACAGTATATTGGGCATCAAGATTATCAAGCGAATGCCTCAATAATTCTCTTTGCCGATGATTCAATTCTGGATATTTTTGCAAATGTTGCGTTATCCCCTTTATTTCTACCTGCTTAATCTTGATGTATTCTATTAATTTCTGGATCGCTATTTTTATAACTTTAATATTAAAAGACATAAAATAGGTGAGATCCAATTCGTCCATTTCTGTATATAAAAACGCTCTTGCATACTGTGCTGGGGCTTTTATGAATATTTTCGAGATTGTCAGAGATTCAAACATCCAATACCCTTTATTAAGCATATACCAATAGAATAAAGCACGTGCGGTTCTACCATTCCCATCATTAAAAGGATGTATATAAGAAAGATAGAAATGCAAAAGTA
>JAQTPJ010000176.1 GCA_028712915.1 Candidatus Omnitrophota bacterium | reverse complement strand
TTCCAGCATTGCCACGGTATTGGCAATATCATTTTCTTTGGCCTGGACAGAGTTGAGCTCAGTTTTAAATTGAGTGATTTCCAGAAGAACAGACTCTCGCAATTTGCCGCTTTCGGTTATTTGTAGCTGAGAGGAAGCGATTATGTTATCCTGCTGCGTATTTTCCTGATTAAGGCGTTCTATCTCAGTTTGTGCCGTGGTTTTTCTTTCGTTGAATTTGTTAATGTTTTCTCCCACGTCCTTTTGTTCAAATTCTAGCAAAGATAATTCATCTGAAATTTTATCAAATGTTGACTGGCAGCTTTTGAACACTGCCTCTTTATCGGTAAGCCCTATTTGTTCCTGTTGCATCTGTAATTCCAGGGTTTTTATTTCTTGCTCTAGTTTGTTGGCTTCTTCATTCTTGGCATTAAGTATGTTTGTTTCTTCCTGGATTTGTAAAATTGTCTGGTTTATTTTTTCGTCTATAAGTTTTATGTCTAAAGAGAACAATTTTACTTCGCATTTTATGCGGTATGTTTTGGTCGAAGGGTCGAATGAAACAGATTTTGCCTTGGCGATTATACCGGAGATCTCATTCTGGTTAACTTCTTCTATATTATTTATAATCAGCTCTGCGTCTTTTGCGGAAGGCATATCTTCGTATTTGAGTTTCAACTCTGCCAAAAATTCTTTTTGCGATTCAAGGCTGATTCTTATTTCGTTTAGCTTATTGATTGAGGCGGTAATTTTCTGGGTTTCATTATTTTTATCAGCCAGGTTGTTTTTCAGTCCGGCAACCTTATCTTTTGTATTCTGAAAGGCTGCCCTGATTTCTTCTACCTGTTTTTTTATTTCTTCAAGCTCTTTCTGCCCCGAATCGTTTTCCCCTCTGGTTTTTACAATCTCTGTCTCCAGCCTTAATTTTCTTGCGTTGAGGTTGCTCAGCGAGTTGTTAATATCTATCAATTCATTGCTGGATTTTGTTTTTGCAGATGCTATTTCAAAAATTTTGCTATTAGCCTGCTTTATTTCTTCTTGAGCCTGGTCGATTATTTTTTCTGTTTCCTTGAATTTCAATTCTTTTTCTTCCAGGAGCTTTGCCTTTGACTGTGAATCTTCTTTTATTTTGCCAAGCTCAGAACTAATCCTGGATAGGTTCTCTTTTGCATGCTCAATGCGGCTGGCCAGATTGTTTTTCTGGCTTTCTATAACTTCGGTTCTTTTATTTAATTCTATAACGCGTTCTTCATTGATTTTGATGTATTGGCCTTTTGTCTCAATGGAATTTTTACTATTTATCAAATCGTTGTTTAGATTTATGATTTCCTGGTTTAAATTCTCTATTTCATCTTGATAGAGGGATGTTTTTTTGATTAGCTCATCAAGGCTTAAGGTAAGCTTGTTAATTTTATCTTTCAGGACGGATTCGGCATCCTGGGATTCCTTCCACTTTAATTTAAGGCTATGTGTTTCATCCAGGGAAACCTTTACTTCCAGCGCCTTTAATTGTTCAAATACCTCTTTATATCTTCTGGCTTTGCTCGCCTGCCTTTCAATGGAGGAAATCTGCCTTTTCACCTCCAGGACAATATCGTTTACGCGAAGAAGGTTATTTTCTGTATCTTCGAGTTTGCGGATGGCTTCTTTCTTTCTGGCCTTGTATTTGCTTACGCCTGTGGCCTCGTCAAAAACAAGCCTTCTGTCTTCGGGCCTTGAGCTGAGCACTAAATCAATCTTCCCCTGTTCTACCAGAGAATATGATTCGGCGCCTATGCCTGTCCCCATAAGCAGATCGTTTATGTCTTTGAGCCTTACAGGATTATTGTTTAAAAGGTATTCGCTTTCCCCTGAGCGGTATAGGCGGCGGGTAATAGTAACTTCTTCGTAGTCGATAGGCAGTATATGTGCTTCGTTGGAGAGTGTTAGGGAGACTTCTGCGAATCCTAAGGCTGGAATTTTTTCCGTGCCGTTGAATATTACGTCTTCCATTTTCGAGCCGCGCAGGGACTTTATGGATTGTTCCCCTAATGCCCAGCGGATAGAGTCAAATATATTGCTCTTGCCGCAGCCATTCGGCCCTACTACCGCAGTAATCCCAGGCTCAAACTTAAGCATCGTCTTTTCTGCGAAAGATTTAAAGCCTATAAGTTCTAAACTTTTAAAATACATTTATCTTTTTAGTTTTTCCTTAAACTTTTTATTCAAAAGCGGAACCACCTGGAATAAATCTCCTACGATTCCATAGGTAGCTACATTAAAGATAGGGGCGCTGCTATCTTGATTTATGGCGATGATTATTTTTGAAGATTGCATGCCTACCAAATGTTGAATTTGCCCGGAAATGCCGCAGGCGATGTAAATTTTAGGGCAGACTGTTTTTCCTGTCTGGCCGACCTGGTGTGAATAGGGCATCCAGCCGCTGTCTACTGCTGCGCGCGAGGCGCCTACAGCGCCGCCCAGCGTTTTTGCCAGTTCTTCCAAGATAGGGAAGTTTTCCGGGCTGCGCATCCCCCTGCCGCCTGACACTATTATATCTGCTTCCGTAATATTTATTGTGGAGCTGACCTCTTCTACTACATCCAGGATTTTGGTGCGGGAAGTATAAAAAGAATTATCAAAATGTTCCTCTATAA
>JAQTPJ010000175.1 GCA_028712915.1 Candidatus Omnitrophota bacterium | reverse complement strand
TAGCGCAACTTTGGCTATTGAACGGGCAATCAAGGCTGTCCAGCCCCATCCGGCTATCCTGAACATAGATGGCTTTGGTTATTCTTATCCCATAATGGAAAAGATAACTCATGCAATTTATATGGGCGTGATAAAGAAGATACCTTTTATCTGGGATCTTCTTTACGATAACCCCAAGGTAGCTAACAAGATCAGCAGTTTGAGAGAGTCTGTCTACAGGAAGAATCGCGGCAGGATTAAAGAATTGATAGAATCTGAAAATTGCAAGGTGGCTGTCTTCTCCCAGGCTTTTCCCTGCGGCATGATAGCTGATTATAAGAGGCATTGTTCCAATGATATCAAACTAATAGCGGTAGTTACTGATTTTATCCCTCATTCTTACTGGGTTTATGACGAGATTAATTTTTACGTTGTGGGCTCTCAGGATGCAAAAGGGATACTTCTTAAAAAAGGGGTGCCCGAAGAGAAGATAAAATTATACGGTATACCCATTGACCCTAAATTCTCCCAAAAGTTAAACAAAGAAGAAATCGCCGCCGGATTAGGCATAACCCTGGACAGGCCCGTAGTTTTAATAATGGGGGGCGGCCACGGCCTGGGGCCGATAAGCAATCTTATAAATAGCATGGATAGATCCGGCCTGAATGCCAATATATTGGTTGTAACAGGCATCAATAAAAAGCTTTTTAACCACCTTAAGAACCGTAAATTTAAGAACAAAACTTATATTTACGGCTATATAGATTATGTGGATAAATTAATGACGATTGCGGATATTTTAGTAACAAAACCCGGCGGCGTAACTACGGCAGAGGCCTTGGCTAAAAATCTCCCCATGATAATAGTAAAGCCTGTGCCCGGGCAGGAACAGAACAATACTAATTTTTTATTGAGGCAGGGAGTTGTTTATAAAGTGCAAGACACTAAGGGCGTAGTAGATAATTTAGTTTTTCTTTTAAACAACCGGGACAAGATGCAATTCCTAAAAGACAGCATCGCGAAACTTGCGCTGCCTTCATCCTCTTCCAGGATTGCTGAATTGGCGTTGAGCTTATGTTGAATTATTTATTATATAAGTTTGGTGAATTCTTAGCCTGTATTTTTCCTTGGGGGTTTGCCTATAAAGTAGGGATTTTTTTGGCAAATTTACAATTTTTAATCTCCCACAAGGATAGGGAGGCAGTAATCAATAATTTGCGTGTAATTCTACCTAATGAAAAAGAAGATGTAATAACAGAAAAGGCAAGAGAAGTTTTTGTGAACTTTGGTTTGTATCTGGTAGAGTTTTTTCGTTTTTCAAAGATAGACCGCGCTTATGTGAATAAGAATTTTATCATATCAGGCAAGGAAAATATTGATTCTGCCTTAAAAAAAGGCAAGGGGTTGATTGTTTTAGCCGCCCATATTGGTAATTGGGAGTTGGGCGGCATGGCTTTATCGTTGTTAGGGTATCCTCTTATGGTAATAGCCCTGGATCATAAAGACCCCAGGATTAATAATTTCTTTAAAATGAGAAGGCAGAGTAAAGGCATTGAAGTCGTTTCTTTGGGCAGTTCTATAAAACAATGCTATCGTGGTTTAAGTAATAATAAGGTTGTCGCATTATTAGGCGATAGGGAGTTTGGCAAATCCGGATACTCATTGGATTTCCTAGGCAAAAAAAAGATTATTCCGCGCGGCGCGGCGGTACTGGCATTACGCACAGGCGCTCCTTTAGTCCCAGTTTTTGTTACCCGCCAGGATTTGAATCAGATCAAGATAGAATGTTTGCCCGCTTTGGATATTCCGGATAAATCAAGCGAATTAGATGTTATTAAGAAATACGCCAAGATTATAGAAGAGTATATATATAAATATCCTTCTCAATGGTTGATGTTCAGGGAGTTCTGGAGAGAATGAAAGGCTGCGTAATTATACCAACTTTTAATGAAGCCAAGATTATCCGCGACCTCATTGCGAAAATAAAGGTCTTTGGTTTGGATGTTTTGGTTGTGGATGATGGCTCTAAAGACAGCACGGCAGACCTTGCCAGGAAGGCAGGAGCCCAGGTTATAGTGCATGCCAGGAATATGGGCAAGGGTGCTTCTTTGCGCACAGGTTTTAATAAGGTTATAAACGACGACTATGATTTTACTATTACTATGGATGGCGATGGCCAGCATCGCCCGGAAGATATAGATAATTTTATCCGCGAGTTTTCCGCGACCAATAGCGATATTATTGTGGGCAACAGGATGGATTGCCCGCAGAATATGCCGCTGCACCGCTGGATCACCAATAGAATTATGTCTATGATAATTTCTTCCATTTGTAAAACATATATACCGGATAGCCAGTGCGGTTTCCGTTTTATAAAGAAAGATGTGTTAAAGGATATGGTTTTTTCCACTTCTAATTATGAGATTGAATCGGAGTTGCTTATGCAGGCATCGAAGAAAAACTACCGTATAACATCAGTTCCCATAAAAAGCGTTTATGAAGGCCAAGACAGTCAGATAAATCCCATAGTGGATACCGTAAGGTTTTTCAGGTTTATTTTAAAGGACCAGCTCAAGGAAGGGCTGCATGTTATAAAACTGTTTTTAAGCGATACCGTAATAAAACATGGCAGCGTAATATTTCTATCCTCGCTCTTA
>JAQTPJ010000174.1 GCA_028712915.1 Candidatus Omnitrophota bacterium | reverse complement strand
GGGATTGCTTTCATGCAATAACGCAGCCCTCTTGTCCAAATCCTGGCGGCTGATATTTAAGCTTTTGGCTAAATGATCCAGCTGCTCATCCTGTTTAGGCACAAATTCATGCAAAGGCGGATCCAATAACCTAATCGTTACAGGAAATCCATCCATTGCCTCCATTGTGCCTTTTATGTCGCTTTTTACGTGCGGGAATAATTCCGCCAAAGCAGCCTTGCGCTCTTCCACGCTATTGGAAACTATCATCTTTCTTAATTTAAATAAAGGCTCCTCGGAATGCTCTCCGTAGAACATATGCTCGGTCCTGAATAACCCGATGCCTTCCGCGCCAAAAGAACGCGCCCTGCGCGCGTCTTCCGGAGTATCCGCGTTTGTGCGGATCTTCAAACGGCGCACTAAATCACAGATTTTCAGGAAATCATTAAGCATTTTATTCTCTTCGCTGGCATCAATCATAGGAAGCTTGCCTTCATAAACATTGCCTTTGGTGCCGTTTAAGGTAATCCAATCGCCTTCTTTTAAAACTTTTCCTTCAATAGACGCTGTCTTTGCCTGGTAATCAATGTGCAAAGCGCCGCAGCCTACGATACAACACTTCCCCCAGCCGCGCGCAACTAATGCCGCGTGCGAAGTCATGCCGCCTCTGGCAGTCAAAATAGCCTCTGCCGCGCGCATGCCTTCCACATCTTCAGGGCTGGTCTCTTCACGCACAAGAATCACTTTCTTGCCTTTATCTTTCCACTCCACGGCGTCTTCAGCCGTGAAAACTATCATCCCGGATGCTCCGCCCGGTCCGGCAGGCAAACCTTTTGTCAAAGGCTTATGCCCCTTTTCTACCTTGGGGTCAATTATAGGATGCAACAATTCATCCAACTGCGCCGGCGTAACCCTGGCAACCGCCTCTTCTTTCGTTATAAGTTTTTCTTTATACATATCCGCGGCCATTCGCACAGCTGCCGGGCCATTGCGTTTTCCCACCCGGCACTGAAGCATAAACAACCTGTTGTCTTCAATGGTAAATTCAATATCCTGCATATCGTGATAGTGCTTCTCCAGCCTGTTCTGTATGCTGAACAGCTCCTTGTAAATCTTAGGCATAAACTCTTCCAGGGTCTCTAAACCTTTATTATGCTCGCTCTTGGAATATTCATTTATTGGAGCAGGAGTTCGCGTGCCGGCAACAACATCTTCGCCTTGAGCGTTCACCAGGTATTCCCCGTAAAATTCATTCTCGCCGTTTCCGGGATTACGCGTAAAAGCAACTCCTGTGGCAGAACTGTCACCCATATTTCCGAATACCATTGTCTGCACGTTTACGGCAGTCCCCCACTCATCAGGAATATTCTCAATGCGGCGGTAAGAAATCGCGCGCTTGCCGTTCCAGGACTGAAATACCGCGGCTATCCCTCCCCACAACTGCGCGTAGGCGTCATCGGGAAAATCCTTCTTTAAAACTTCTTTTACCCTCTTTTTAAATTTAACGCATAAATCTTTCAAATCAGAAGCGCTCAACTCTGTATCCAGCTTTACGCCTTTTTTATTTTTTACCTCGGACATTATGCGCTCTAATTGTTTCCTTACCCCCATCTCATCGCCCTCTGGCTCAATACCCGCGGCTTTTTCCATTACCACGTCGGAATACATCATAATGAGGCGGCGGTACGCGTCATATACAAAACGCTCATTGCCGGTTTTATTAATCAATCCGGGTATGGTCTTCTCGGTTAACCCCACGTTTAAAACCGTATCCATCATCCCGGGCATTGATTTTCTCGCGCCTGAACGCACGGAAACCAACAAGGGATCTTTTGGATCCCCGAATTTCTTTCCCATGGCTTTTTCTACTTTTAACAAGGCCTTTGCCGCTTCCTCTTTCAGGCCCTTGGGGAATGTTTTTTTATTTTGATAATAATAAGTGCAGACTCCTGTGGTAATTGTAAAACCCGGCGGAACAGGAAGCCTTAAATTTTTATGCCCGGCCATCTCTGCGAGGTTAGCGCCTTTTCCTCCCAGCAGGTTCTTCATTGAACCATCGCCATCTGCTTTGCCATCTCCGAAGAAGTAAACGTTCTTTGCCATTGCTACTACTCTCCTCTCTCTATTGTAACTTGTTATGAAACGTTAAATCCTAAATCCGAAATCCTAAACTCTAAACAAACCCAAAACCCAAATTTTCCAAACTTAAAACTTCCTGTTTTGGATTTTTAATTTTGAAATTTGAGTTTATTTAGGATTTAGAGTTTAGTGTTTAGAGTTTTTCCTGAAAATATTCTTCCAATTTCTCTATATCAATCCTATCCTGCTGCATTGTGTCGCGGTCGCGCACAGTAACCTTCTTATCTTCCAACGACTGCACGTCCACCGTAACGCAAAATAGCGTGCCCACTTCATCCTGCCTGCGGTATAATTTTCCGATTGCAGCTGTATCGTCGTATACGCAGATAAACTTCTTTTTTAATGAAGCGGAAATTTTCTTAGCCAGCTCTACAATTTCAGGCCTGTTCTTTAACAACGGGAATACCGCGATTTTCACAGGCGCTAAATCTTTGTGTAATTTTAAGGATACGCGCGTCTGGCCTTTAACTTCTTCCTCATTGTAGGAATCAACCAAAAATGCCAAAGTCGCCCTGTCTACGCCGCCG
>JAQTPJ010000173.1 GCA_028712915.1 Candidatus Omnitrophota bacterium | reverse complement strand
AAGAGAGAAAGCCGGCCTTAGCCAGGGACAATTGAAAGCTAAGAGCGGGGTTTCGCAAAACATTATCAGTAGGATTGAAAGAGGAAAGATTGGGAAGTCTCGCCCAAAAACCCTTAAGAAATTAGCTGATGCTTTAGGCACAACCCCTGAATCACTTCTCAGTGGCAGGTCTTTGTTAGGTGCTCCTGTTCAACCTCGAGAAAAATCTATAGAGGACAGGGATATATCTACTCCGCCGTCGCCGACAGAAGTCCCCGGACAAAAGTTACAGTCTCCGGCTACGCCTGGAATCGCGGTAGCCAGAAAAACTATCCCGGGACCTAAGAGGGGCATTAGGAAATCCAGGGGCCTGGTTGTTAGAAATATTGCAGAGCAGGTGCAGGCGCAAAGCCAAGAATTTATAATAGGTGATGTCGTTCAACATCAGGCGTTTGGGATAGGCAAGGTTGCCAGAATTGAAGACGGGGTAATGGTTGTTTATTTTGATGCGATAGGTGAAAAGAAATTCCAGAGATACAAAGCAAAAGAATTCCTCAAGATTTTAGATGGTGATGTGTATAAGATAAGAGAGGTTATCTATAAACATCGCGGGAATATTTCTAAAATTGATTTTTCTGCCGAGTTAGGTTTTAGTAAAGCAACTTTCTATAGGCTTCTTGCAAAATGCCCGGAGTTCAAGAATTTCCTTGAGGAGAGCCGCGGCAAAAACACGCTTGCCTCCAAGCATCCATCGGCAGAAACCACCGTTGTTCAGATTTTGGCAGAAAGACACGCAGAGATAGCCTTATTGCCGGAGCCCGTTGTTGCGGCAGCCGATGAAATCGTTGAGCCCGAGCAGCCCGCAGTCGAACTGCCGGTATGGCTGATTGAAGACATAAAGGCGATTAAGAAAGCTATGCCTAAGGCAGCGAAATTGTCGCCTGCATCTGTTGAACTTTTTGCCCGTTGCGGCGTAAATACCGAAGTGCTTAAGTCCAGATTAATTAAGAAAATGGATTTGGATGAATCGTTTGCCTTTGGAGTATTCATTGCGAAAATTAAGAACGCAACCAGGCATCCTGTATTTACATCAGGTTCTGAAGAGATGAAGGATGAAGTTTCCGGTTTGTTTAGAGCCGTATTTAAAACGATAAAAGATGGTAAATCTGATTGGAAGCAGTTTAGCGAGGTGATTCGAAAAGAGATGCCTTTGGAATCCCGTTCAGAAGATTCGCTTCTCAGGGCGCTTTCATCACTAAGGGAAAAGATGGGAAGCAGCTCACCGACACAAACTGATTCCCGCGGCCAAGCGTTTTCATCCAGCCCTGTTTTTTATACTCAATCTACCGGCCTGGCGAAGTGGCATACCCCGGAAGAGGCGCGGAGCATTTTTGAAGCAGGCGCGGTTACTTATGGAGGCAAGGGAGCCTGGTCAAAGATAATCGAGGAGTTGGCAGAAGAAATAGGATTTAATGTTCCTTCCTCGGTATGCTTGTCTATTCAGGAAGGATGGGCTAAGTATATTCAGGCTAACCGTGGCCTTGTCGAGCGCGGCAACAATCTAATCCTTAACGATATTAAGAAACAGGGCCAGCCAAGCATAGAAACGAAGAAAGAGTTGATGAATCTTATTGAAGAAAAGCAGTTTCTTCTTCCGCCAGAATTAGCGGATTTAATAAAATCGCGCGCCAGTAGTCTCAAAGGCGGCCAGATTATTGCCCGCTCAAGCGGCCGCTGGGAAGATTCTTATATCAGGAATTTGGCCGGAGTCTTTATTTCGCCGCGCAAAGAAAACAAACGTCTTGCAGCAGAAGCAGTAGAGAAAATTTTTAAACAGGCGATAAAAGTTATTTGGAGGATTGGCGAGAAAGGTAGTGAGAAAATTGAAGGTTTGCCTGATATCTTGAGCGCTGAAGAAGGCATTGCCGTGGTAATCCAGAACTTCCTTAATTTTACCGCCTCAGGCACGGCAATGTCTAATTTATACGGGCATACTTCCATTGAAGCGGTAATCGGCGATGCGAAAACCGCGGTGATGCCGCGCGGAGTAAATATTGGCCAGTATGTTTTTAAGAAAGACCAGTCAGGCAGGTTTGAATACGACCCTATATTTTTAGAACTACCTTATGAGTTTATTTTGGAGGGCAAGACTTATCTTGCGGATAAAGATTTAGAAGAGATGAGAAAGATTGCTGCAACCTATCCTAAGATTGACGGAAAATTAAGCCCTTTAAGCCCGGATATGGCAAAAGAAGTAAACAGGGCAGTTAATGCTTTAGAAGCCAGGGTAGGCGTTCCTTTAGATGTGGAATGGGGATTTTCTTCCCAGGGTAAACTTTATATTGTGCAAATCCGACCGATTATTGGAGATTGCAGTAGGGTTTTATCAGAGATATCTTCTGAATTAGAAATGAAACCGGTTCTGGCACGCACTCCGATTGCCTTAGGCCATACCAGAAGAGAAGGTTTTACCGCTAAGATGGTTTTATTGGGAAACAGCGTAAGCAAAAAAGATATAGCTAAGTTTGAAAGCGAATTTCGCAATGAGTATATACGCGTGCAGAGCGAAGTTGCTTCTGGTGTCCTTTATTCTAAAACCACGGCTAAGGTGTTGGTAGATCCAACTCTGGGTTCGCGCCAGGCGCATAATGTAAATTTTATTTCCGACAGGATTAACTTAGGT
>JAQTPJ010000172.1 GCA_028712915.1 Candidatus Omnitrophota bacterium | reverse complement strand
AAGATGTTTCTTCCTCGATGATTTTCGCGATGATAGACGTAGCATCGATAGGGATGTCTACGCCTAATTCGGAAAAGGTGTGTTCGTTATTGGGGTCGTTTACGCGCGCAACCGTGCGGCGCACCTTAAATTTTTCCTTTGCTATCTGGCAGATTACTAGGTTGTCCTCGTCGCCTCCGGTAACAGCAGCGACCACGTCGGCGCGGTCTATCTTTGCCTCTTCTAAAACCATAGGCTCGCAGCCATCACCGCAAACCACTACCACATTATTCAATTCTTGCGCCAGCATCTTACACGCTTCCCTGTCTTTATCAATCAACACAATGGTATGTTTATCTTGCGACAGGTGCTTGGCTAAAGAATGCCCGACTTTTCCTCCGCCGACAATAATTATATACATAACTACTCTCCTCCTATCCCCAGCTCTTTCTTAACCTTGCTAAGATTGGCTGTCCTGACTATGCCTATTAATTTATCGCCTAAATCAAGCTTAACAGTAGAATCAGGGATTATTGGATGTTTATTCTTTTTTACTAATGCCACTACCATAAATTCTAACGGTATATTAACCTCTCCCACAGTCTTTGCCTTCAAATTATTATCGACGTCTATTTCCAACATGCCCAGCTCGCTTGTATCAAGCAGATAACTTGAAAATTTCTGCTCTATTAACTTATCGCGGATCATAGCGGCGAGCAACATGGTGCCGCTTATTACATCCAGGCCCAATGAACGATAAATCTCGGCGCGGTGCGGGTCATATATGCGGGCAATCACGCGCGGCACATTAAAAATTTTCTTTGCCACCTGGGAAGAAAGGATGTTTGTATTGTCGCCGTTGGTAACGCTGCAAAAGGCATTGGCCTTTTCAATACCGGCCTCTTTCAATAATTTAGCGTCGAAACCGTTGCCGACCATCGTGAGGCCGTTGAACTTCTTGCCCAGACGCCGAAATGACTCGGGATTCCTGTCAACGACGACGACATTGTGCCCTTCTCCTGAAAGCAGCTTTGCCAATTCCGAACCTACCCTGCCGCAACCTACGATAATCACATACATTGTTTTACCCTTTCTCCAATGGACCCGCCACAATTTGCAACGGCGGACCAATTGAACCCGCTGTTATTTATCGGCGGACTTACTCACAAAATCGACTATTTTCTTAAATGTCTTGGGGTCTTCTGCTGCCACTGCTGCCAGCATTTTGCGGTCCAAGACAATTTTTGCGTCTTTTAACTTTTTAATAAATTGGCTGTATGTAATGCCCACTTCCCTGCAGGCGGCATTGATACGGCTAATCCATAATTCGCGGAAGTCTCTCTTCTTTACGCGCCTGTCGCGATAAGCGAACACAAGGCTTCGCGCCGTGGATTCTTTCGCCAGCCTGTACCAACGACGGCGAGCGCCAAATTGGCCCTTTGCTAACTTTAATACCTTCTTTTTTCTTGCACGTGTACGTACGCTATGTTTTATTCTAGCCATAAGGCAACAACCTCCTTATTTGTTTGGTATCATTGGCGCTGACTAACGCGCCACGCCTTAAGTGTCTTTTACGCTTCTTGGCTTTGTGGCCCAATAAATGGCCTGTGTAAGCCCGCGGGCGTTTGATTTTTCCTTTCCCTGTAACTCTAAAACGTTTTGCAACAGAACGATTGGTTTTAAGCATAAGGACTCCCTATTTTTTATGTAATTTTACCTATTATTATATACCTGTTTTGCTTTATATGTTGTTTATTTCATTGGCGCAAATACGGTAGAAAGAACCTTGCCTTCTCGAAACGGCGGTTTTTCCACCACGCCTTTGCCCTGCGTATCCTGGATAAATCTTTCTACGATTTGCCTGCCTAATTCTGCGTGGCTGAGCTCGCGGCCGCGATAGAATAAATTCAGCTTAACCTTGTTGCCCTTATCCAAAAAAAGATGCAGGTGTTTTAATTTAACCTGGTAATCGTGTTCTTCTATTTTGGGTTTTACGCGGATTTCTTTTATCTTAATCACTGCCTGGTGCTTTTTGGTGAGGCGGTCTTTCTTTTCCTGCTCATATTTATATTTAGAAAAATCCATTATCCTGCACACCGGCGGCTGCGCCTGCGCGGCGACCTCTACCAGGTCTAATTCGCTCTGCCTGGCTAATTCCAGCCCTTTGCTTTTGGAAAGAATGCCCAGCTGCTCGCCATTCGCGCCTATTACCCTCAACGAAGAAGCTCGTATATTTTCGTTTACCCTGATAAATTTTTTAATGGCTACACCTCCTTATTTTAACTACACCTTGGGATAATTTTCTTCTTTTAAAGTCTGGATAAAATTAAACAGCTCCATTTCTCCCTGGTCTCCGGCTAAACGCTTGCGCACGGAAACCGTATTGGCTTTGAATTCTCTCTCTCCTATTACCACTATATAAGGAGTCTTCTGCATTTCCGCCTCCCTGATTTTCTTATCCAGGGTCTCATTGCGTAAATCTACGCCGGTGCGGAAATTATTTTTATCCAAAGTTTCTTTTATTTCGCGGGCATATGCCGCAAACGCATCTTTTACCGGTAAAATTAAAATCTGCAAGGGCGAAAGCCAAAACGGCAACGCGCCGGCGTAATGTTCAAGCAGCGTTCCGATAAAACGTTCCACGCTGCCCAAAATCACGCGATGCAGCATTATGGGCCTGTATGTTT
>JAQTPJ010000171.1 GCA_028712915.1 Candidatus Omnitrophota bacterium | reverse complement strand
AAACCTCTTTAAAGGAATCCGCCGTGTCCAAGATCAATTCTATCTCATCCTTGGCCAATTCCTCTAACCCCAAGAGGTCTTTTTTATCCCATTTTATTTTATTGTTTACGGGCATCCTATTCCTTTTATTTGCTGGTTATTTTCTTTTTCTAAAATTACAACTTCGTCCACTCCGTCAGTCTCCTGCAGCTTTACCTCGACTATCTCTTTTTGCGCTGTGGGTATGTTTTTGCCCACGAAGTCGGCGCGGATAGGAAGCTCCCTAAAACCCCTGTCGATTAATACGGCAAGCTGTATAAACTGCGGCCGGCCGAAATCTATAAGCTGCGTCAATGCCGCCCTCACAGTCCTGCCAGTATAAAGCACGTCATCTACGAGAATGACTTTTTTGCCGCTGATGTTAAATTTCAGGTCTGTTTTGCGCACAATGGGCTGCTCGGCAACCATGCTTAAATCATCCCTGTAGAATGTAATATCCAAAGTCCCCAGCGGCGGCTGTTTGCCGTCTATCTCAGCGATAGCCTTAACCAACCGTTTGGCCAAATGCGCGCCTCTTGTCATAATGCCGATTATCACCAACTGTTCCGTGCCTTTGTTTTTCTCGATAATCTCATGGGCGAGGCGCTTCAAGGCTTTTTCAACACCTATCTTATCCAAAAGTTTCTTTGTCTCTTTCATTATAAATTTCTGGTGTTTTCTAACCATATGTCACCTATTGAGCCCCGCGGGCAAAAAAAATCCCGCTCGGATAAGCGGGTAATTTTAGTTTTATAGTTGTGCTGTTCATATTTCCTGCGTCCTTTTTGGTTTCTCTGAACCAGTTTAAAGGATTTATATTGGTAAAACTATAACATCAAACCCAGTTTCTGTCAAGGGAAAATATTTCGCCTTTTTTGCGGAATCTCCAGCTTCACGGACGGTTTTTCCCTGCTTCGCAACGCGCCCTAAAATCCCTAAAAACTGCCTTGGGAAATTACGGAATAGTACCTTTTTAAGGACCCGAGGGAATTGACAAACCAAGCGCCTAAATAATAACTTACAATAACCACTATTATGCTTATGACTATCTTGGCTGTTCTGCTATAGCGAGGATTCAGCCAAATTAACGGCAGGGCCAATGGCCCCACGCACAAGAAGACAACAACCAAGAATGAATCTTTAAAATACCACCTGGGTTTCGTTGCCTTGCCTGTTAGCATTTCTCCACAATGCTTGCATTTTATGGCTTCATCCTGTATTTCTTCAGCGCAATACGGGCATTTCTTCATATCTTCTCCCTTTTTACTTAAATCCTTAATCTCTGCTGGCCGGGTTAAGTATCACGCTAAACTCGCCGCGGGTTGCCTGGGTCTTGTTGGCTTTATAATAAGCGAGCACCGCGTCGATGGGGCCTTTTTTTATCTCCTCAAACTTCTTGGTGATTTCGCGGCAGACTGTGACTTCAACATCGCCGAAAACCTCTTTTACCTCATCCAGAAGTTTTAAAAATCTGTAAGGCGACTCGTATAGAATAATCGTTTTCCCCGGTTTGGATAATTCAAGCAGCTTCTTTTTCCTGGCGCCGGATTTAACCGGCAAAAAACCCTCGAATACAAACCTGTTTGCCGGGATGCCGGCAACGCTAAGCGCCGCTGCCAGGGCTGAAGCGCCTGGTATGGGCGAGACGCTTATATCATTTTCCAAAGCGAGCTTTACAATGTGAAAACCGGGGTCGCTGATGCCGGGCGTGCCGCTATCCGAGACCAGGGCGATATTTTTGCCTTCCTTAAGAAGCTTGATCAAATGTTCGCCCTTGGATAATTTATTATGCTCGTAGTAACTGGTCAGGGGTTTGTTGATGCCGTAGTGGTTAAGCAATTTGAGCGTGTGACGGGTATCCTCACAGGCGATTAAATCCACGCTGCGCAAAACATCAAGCGCGCGCAAAGTTATGTCAGAAAGATTTCCTATCGGCGTAGCTACAATATATAACATCTATAACCTCACCAAATAAGCCTTGAGAAATTTCTCGGCAGCTTTTACAGTTTCGTCTTTTAATTTAGGGTTGCTCTGCGCCACCCATATAGCAAAATTATACAACTCTTTTGTGTCCACCTTAAGCCATTTTTTGTTGAAGTGCAAAAAAACAAAAAGAGTGGTCATGGCTATCCGTTTATTGCCATTCTGAAACGGATGATTTTTAATCATTAAATAAAAAAGTATCGCCGCTTTGGAGATTAGCCCTTTGTAGAGCGGACCGCTGGAGAAACGCTGAAAGGGCAACGCCAGACAACTCTCTAAGGCGTTGGCAAAACGCGTAGAAAAATCCGGTATGGGCTCATTAAAGCTCATTAATTTCTGAGCCAGAGAAAATGATATGTACTCTACATCACTAAGAGTTACTTGTTTCACTATGATTTATTCGTTGCCTAATAATCGCAATGTTTCGCCATATTCTTTTACAGCCTTAGCCACTGCTGTGTCTATTTTGCGCTTCTGGTTTTCGCTTAAGGACCTGCCTAAAGCATAAGAGGCCTGCTCTGTAGGAATAAGGTATGTCCCGCCTACCTTGCTTGCTGTTATTTGACCTTTTTTAATCTTGTTGAATACGGCTATACGGCTAATCCCCAACAGTTTAGCAAGTTCTGTAGTTGTCATAAAACTTTTGTTTTCCATATGTTATCCTTATATT
>JAQTPJ010000017.1 GCA_028712915.1 Candidatus Omnitrophota bacterium | reverse complement strand
ATACGAATTATTATTTAGGTTACGCCTATTTTAAAAATAATGATTTTCCCGAAGCCTGCAGGCAGCTGGAGAAATTTTTAGCGGCATTTTATGATTCAACATATACAGATAAAGCAATCTATCTGCTCGCCGATTCTTTTTATAACAGGAAAATGCTTGAGGAAGCAATTGATAATTTCGAAAAGATTCTTAAAGATTTTAGCCATAATAAAGATTTAGCCGAAAAGGCCGAATATTCCATAGCCTACGCTTTATACGAACAAGGAGAACAGGTCGAGGCAGTAAAGAAGATCAGGCAGTTTATCGACGGGCACCAGGATTCGCAACTAACAAAACGCCTGATGTTCTGGCTGGGACAGTATTATTATGACAATTCTTTATACGAACTCGCCAGAAGGACTTTTGATGCGGCGATAGCCAATTATTCTCAAGATAAAAGGCTGATAGGGGAAGCCAAATATGAGATAGGCTTAAGCTATTTAGCCGAAGGCAAAACAGGCGATGCGCTGAGTGTTTTTGAAAAATTATCCCAGGAAACTGATACGGTTTTGTTGAAAATGAAATCAACGTTGGCAATGGCTGATTTATTATCCGGCCAAGATAAAAAGAAAGAGGCAATTGGGATGTATAGCAGTGTGGTAAGTTTCGCTTCAGCAGATGCGACAGCAAAGAGTAAAGATAATACAGGGATTGAATTTGATGGGTTTTTAGATTATACTAAAGGAGAAATTCAGCTGCCGAAATCAGTTGTTTTCGATAGTCCCAAAAACAGGGATAGCGATTCTGCGGAAAAGTTAGTAAAAATAGCTTATATAAGGTTAGGCGATTTATACAGAGAAGACAGGGAATTTGACAACGCGGTTTATTCTTATAAACAGGCGATGAAGTTTATGGTGCAGGAATCCAATGCTTATCTGCAATTTAGGATTGGGGAGTGCTTGGAAGAAAAAGATGATTTGGCGGCATCCGTAGAAGAGTATCTCAAGGTGCCGTATTTCAAGGAAGAAGATAAATTCTGGGTGGTGAAAGGGTTGTTCCGCTGCGCCCACATTTATGAAGACAAAGAAGATTGGCGCAGGGCAATCACAATGTACGAAAGGGCGCTTAATTATGATACGCCTGAAGTAAAATACGCCCAGGAGAGGATAGATTCTATTAAAACCCAAATAGGCAAGAAAAATTGCAACACTGAAGCACTGAGAAGCCACCGAAGCGCTGAGAATGTTTCAGTGATTCAGTGAAAGGGAGTTTTAAGAATAGAGTCAGTGTCTCAGCGGTTGCAAAGGAGAGCAGCATGATTAACAAGATAATAACTTCAATTATGGTCTTAATGAGTATTTTGATTTCTTATGTTTTATATAGAAGCATAGAGATAGTGAATAAAGGCGGCCCTGTAATGATATTTATAATCCTTTGTTCTATATTCGGGCTGGCCATAGCTATTGAAAAAAGATGGCAACTGCATAAGGCCAAAATAGACACGGATAAATTCCTCGCTGATATTTTGTCTACAATACGCAAGTTAAAGATAAAAGAGGCTCTAGAAATCTGCGATTCTGTAAAAAGCCCGATTTCGCGCATCCTCAAGGCAGGTATTATTAAGTATAATGACAGTAGGGAAGAGATAAAAGAGGCTATGGGTGATGCGGCTTTGTATGAGATCCCTAAATTAGAGAAAAATCTTACTGCTCTTGCCACAATAGCGCATATTTCTCCCCTGTTGGGGCTTTTAGGAACTGTGACGGGTTTAGTCAGGTGTTTTCAGACGATTCAACTAAAGGCGTCGTCAGCGGTTCCGGTAAACCCGGGCGACCTCGCAGGAGGCATCTGGGAGGCCCTGATAACTACTGTGGCGGGGTTGATGGTAGCCATACCTATGTTTGTAATTTATAATTATTTAGTCAGCGCGGTAAATAATTTCATACTGGATATGGAACGCAGCGCTACGGAATTAGTCAATTTTTTATCTGAAGGTCAAATGAAACCCAAACTTACGGAACAACGTGAACGTAAGTTTGATAGTTAAATTTGACCCAGCACTTATTTCTCGTTAAACCATACTTAAATAGAAATAAGTGCTGGGTTCAATTCGCGCTTATAACTTATGTCGTCTTTCAACTCCTTGCCTGCGGCAGGCAGGCATAAGTTATGCGCTCATAGAAAATGAGGTTTAAAAGGCACATAGAATTGGAACATGGTTTGCGCTACATCGATATAGCGCCTTTAATCGATATTGTATTTCAGCTGCTTATATTTTTTATGCTTACCTCGAGTTTTATTATGCAGCCAGGGATTAAGGTTAATCTGCCCAAGGCGGTAACAAGCGATGTAGTGAAGGAGAACAATACAGTTATTGTCATAAGCCGGGAGAACATAGTTTATATAAATAATAATGTTTTTACGGTTAAAGAGTTAAAATCTTATTTATCCAAAGGTGGTAATATCAATAAGCCAATCCTTATTAAGGCAGACAAGAGGGCTTCTTTGGGCAGAGTCGTAGAGATTTGGGATTTGTGCAGGGAAATGGGCATAGACAAAGTAAACATAGCGACTGACCAGGAATAACTTGCTTTACCATAAGAGAAGTGTTATAACAAAAATAGATTTAATAAAGATATTTTGCCAATTTCGCCAAAATTATTGGCGAATCCGCTGATTATTACGGCGGAAAATTATCAGAAAGAGGGGATTGATATGATAACTAAGATAGGAATAGTAGCAGGAGAAATCTGGCACTACCTTGATCAACACGGGGAGATAATGTTGATAGACCTTGCAAAGGGTATAAACAGGGATAAGGATACAGTGCTTATGAGCGTAGGATGGCTTGCCCGCGAAGGCCATGTGATCTTGTCTCAGGATAAAGATAGCTACAAGGTTCAGCTAAGAAAAGTTTAATTTTTAATAAATTGAGCCTGATGATATTATCCAATCGAAAAGGCATAGCGCTTCTGATCGTTGTAGCAGTAGTCATAGTTTTAACTATTCTGTCCTCGGTTATACTGAGCGTGCTTTCCAACCAAACCCGCTATATTGAACATAATATAGCCCGCACTAAAGCTAAATACGCCACAGAAGCCGCAATGGTCAGGTCTTGGGACAGATTAAGAAGGACTGATACTATTTCAAGCGTGCATTCAGTCAGTGGCAGCCACGATAATCCCGACGCATACTTAGATGTTTATATTACCAATACAACGAGCAGTTCTTTTCCCGATACTTCCCAGTTAAATTTCAATTTGGATTATGATCCGCTTTCGACATTATCTGAAACGCCACTCACAGAAGAGCGTGAGCCGGTCATAATCAATTCATTTTCTGTAGATCAGTCCACTTCTGTTGATAGTGGAACAAAAGTTACGTTAGCCTGGAGTACTTCCAATGCTGCCTTGGTTACCATTGATCAAGGGATTGGTAGCGTTAAGGCAAATGGGGAAGAAAATGTTAGGGTGTATACTACAACCATATTTACGCTTACAGCTACAAATGAGATAAGCAGTACTACTGCTACAGTTAAGGTTGTTGTTAAGCCAACCATTACCAATTTTTCTGCCTATCCTTCATCCACCTCTTCTTATGGTACAAGACCTACATTGGTTTGGAATACTACTAATACTGATAGTGTGACTATTGAGCCGGATACTGGTTGTTCTTCTCTTGGGACCAACAGCTATTGCACAGTATACCCAGCCCCAACCTCAGATACTACTTATACGCTCACAGCCATAGGTGAAGGCGGAACAGCTACTAAGCCAGTTACTTTTAGCACAAATGTTTCTCTTAGTATTGATTCTTTTACTGCTGATCCAGATACCATTCGCTATGAAGCAAATTGCGATGATTCGCAAACAGTATTGTCCTGGTTAATCTATGGGGCTTTGACTATAGACATTTCCCCAGGAGTTTACTCTGATAATATTAGTGTATATAAATATAGCGGTTCAAAGACTGTTAATACTGGTTCAACAACTATTTATACGCTCACTGCTACAGGTTATAATAGTCAGACAGCCAGTAAGTCTATTGAGGTAGAATTTATCCCATGTTCTGAAAAAGAAATAAGTCTTGGAAATACTTGTTGTCGCTAGCAATAAATACAGCAAATATTAGTAATTAAAGGCTAGATACTAGATACCCTTTCCTGTACACCTACCATATAAATATATTCTCTGTAAATAACCCACGCAATCATATTATATACAATTATGTACAACTATACACAATAAATATATAATATATTCATAACATTCTGGTTAGAAGCGATTCATGGAGTATTTTCTTTAAAAAACTATCTATTATAATAGAAGTAAGTATAAGTAAAAATACATAAAAAAACACTTGACAACATAAAAGCTTTATGGTTTAATTAGAACACGCTTTCATTACAGGACTTTTAGTAGAAGGATGGTTTAAGTATGCAGAGGTTGATGGACGTCGAGGATTTAGCTAATTATCTTAAATTGCAGAAGCAGACTATTTACAATTGGCTGAATCAAAATAAGATTACAGGAATGAAAGTCGGCGGCGTCTGGAGGTTTGACAAGCGTGATATTGACAAGTGGCTGCGTTCCCAGCGCGGCCAGCCTAAAAAGGCAGAGGGGATAAAATAGTATGTTTGGAAAAAACGCAGTTGGCATATTTTTGGGTCCTCAGGGATTAAGCATCGTAGAAACTGCTATTACGGGCAAGGTGAAGAACTTTATTTACAGCCCTTACCCTAAGGATATTACCAGGCCTAGCGGAGCCGCAGTGCCTCGTGATAACATATTTAACGTGTTTTTGGATAACGAGGTAGAGATTGTGGCTTTTATGCAGAGGGCCCTGCGTGAGTCAAGAGTCAATATGGACAACAGCAGTTTTGTTGTTTGTGTGCCTAACAGGGATTTAATAGTAAGGTTTTTCGAGATTCCCCCTGTCCCGCGCAAAGATATCAAGGCGACCATTAGTTTCGAGATCAAGAAATACATTCCTTTTAAGACAGAGGATATAACTTATGATTATCAGATTTTCTCGCAAAAGAATATTATAGAGGTGCTTTTTGCGGGAATGAAGAATGAGGATATAAAGAAATATAACTCTGTTTTATCTCAGATTAGGGCAAATATTTCAGCTATTGAGCCTTCGCAATTCGCTCTTTTCAGGTTACTTAAGGTAAAGAAAATAATATCTAATAAAGAAGCCGTGGTGGTGGCTGAGTTGGAAAAGGGTGAGGGCGTAATCTCCATAATTGACAACGGAATCCCTTGTTTTTCCCGGGATATAAAGATTTCTGCCGGGGAAGAAACGCAGCCCGTTGATGCAGAGTCAGTATCTTTCCGCATAATTAATGAAATCAGGGTTTCTATAGATTATTTTCGCAGGCAGTTTCTTAAGAAAGGCGTTGACAGGATTATAATTTTATCTAAGGACGAATCCAAGGATTTAATAAATACTTTTAACAGAGAATTAGGCATGCCGGTACAACATAAAAGCCCCGATGATATTTTAGGTATAAGGGAAGAGCATAGCTTGAGTTTAGCCAAGGCGGCTGGCGCTTCTTTGAGGATAAACAAGCATTCCTCGCTCTTCATTAATCTTGCCAAGACGCGCAAGTCCAGCGCTTCGTCTTTATTGTCTCCTGGCGATATGCTTTCTACGGTGTTCGGAGATATAATAGATATACCCAAGCCGTTAATAATAAAAACGTTGTCATTCGCTTTAGTGGCGTTGTTGGGTATATTTATGTGGGGGAATTATCGGTTGAAGCCGATAAACGAAGAAATTTACTCCCAATCAAGAGAAATCAGTTCGATATTGACCGCGGATTTAAAAGATTTGGATAATAGTGTGTTAGAAAACTTAAGGAATAAAGACAAAGAAAAATTAGCGGCCTATAGGAGTGTTTTTATTAAGGAATTCCTGCTTGGAGAGAAATTGGAGGTTTTGACAGAACTTCTACCTGAGGGAGTGTGGTTAGAGGCATTGTCATTTGACAGGCCTGGAAAGTATATTAACTTAAGAGGGGTAGTTTATAACAAGAATGATAACGAAGCGCAGCAGGCGCCTTATGTTCTTATATCTAATTTGAAAAGCAGCCCTACCTTTTCTAATAAAGTAGGCAATATCTCGGTAAAATCATTGAGAAGTTCTATAGAAAAAGACTATAAAGTGATTAGGTTCGAATTAGAGGGAGCCGTAAAGATTTAACGTAGCTATAAATAAAGGTAAATAGAAATGGACATGTCTTCAGTTAAAATTAATTTCAAAGAACACAAAGAAAAGATTTTTATTCTTCTTGTTGTCATTGCTACTATTTTTTTCGGCAGGAAAATTTTAGATGCGCAGAAGATAAAATTAATCAGCTCGCAAGATAAGATTAGTAATTATCAACAGCGCATAGAATTAGCCCGGGAGATAAATAGCCTGAACAAAGAGTTAGGGAAATTTAAAAATTCCGGCTGGCAAACTGAGGAATCGGCTGCTATGATGGGCGAGATTAATGATATTGCTTCTCAATATGGCATAGAAATTCTTAGTTTTGACCCTGGCGGCCTGCAGGATAATCAGTACTATTTTACTTTGGCAATGGTTTTGAATGTGAACGCGGATTACTTTAATTTAACCAAATTTTTATCCGCGATCGAAGATTTAGAGGCCTTGACAAAAATCACAAGTTTACAGATTACGCCGTCGCCAGAGCCTGGTTCAGGCGAATATGGCCCGGCCGTTAAAGCGAATATAGGCATAATAGCTTTTATACTCAAAAAATAAGAATGTTAAATCTTAAAAAAATAAAATTATTATTGTTGGTTATCCTTATCGCGGGGGTATTTTTTACAGCGCCAGTATTTTCGCAGGACAAGAAAAGCCCCTTCAAAGATTGTTTACCTAAAGCCATAGAACAGCCTAAGGCAGAGTAGGTTATGGCAGAGCAAACTATGGCGGAAGAAGAGATGGGAGATTTTGACGCCTCTATGTATAAAATAAACGGTTTGTTATGGGGGGCGCAAGAAACAAAAGCCATAATCAATAACGAGATTTACAATGTAGGAGATAAATTAGGGGAAGCCAAGATTACCAAAATAGATAAAAACGGCGTTACTGTAATTTTTAATAATAAAGAGTATATCCTCAACCTAGAAAGAAAAATGGATACCGGAACAAAAAACAGGAGGGTGCGCAATGAATATTAGAAAGATGAATATATCGTTTTTATCCTTATCGCTTATTTTGGTTTGTTGCTTTTCTTTTTTCTCAATTATCTTTACTGATTCTGCATGGGGCGTTTTAGCCGATGAGCTGCTTATGCAGGATCCATGGAGAAAAATATCCTTGGATTTGGAGGACGCCAGCCTTCTCAGCGTTCTAAAAGTATTTTCTCAGCAATCAGGCATGAATTTTATTGCTTCGCAGGAGATAGCTAATAGGACAGTTACCTTATATTTAGAGAATGTGCCTGTGAGAGACGCCCTGGATAAAATTCTAAAGACTTATAATTTAACGTATGATTTGGATGAAGATAGCAATATCTTTGTAGTAAGGGAGACTGCGGAACAGGAAGCAGATAAGAAAATTACCAAGGTATATACCTTAAAATACGCTCGCGTGAATTCCTCGCCTTTAAACAGTGCTTCTTCCAATAGCACGGCAGGTTCTAGTTTGGCAGATGCCTTGTCCGATTTACTTTCTCCGGAAGGTAAGATTAGCGAAGATTCACGTACTAATAGTTTGATTATTACCGATTTGCCTGAGCGATTTGTACGTTTGGAAGAAATGATAAGGAAGCTGGATATACCCGTACCGCAGGTTTTGATTGAGGCAGAAATAATAGATGTAAAGAAGTCGTTGGCGGATCAGATAGGAATGGAGTGGGCTGGTAGCATATATACTCTGACGCTTGCCAGCAGAACTGGCTTGGCTTTTCCTTTTAACGCCTGGCATAATAGGGATGCTAAGACAGAAATTACAACTGGTTCTATCAGTGCGACTAGCGATGATGATGATGTTTCGGCAACTCTACAGATGTTGATAACAGACGTGGATACCAAGGTTCTTGCACGTCCGAGGATTTTAACCTTGAGTAATGAAACAGCAGAAATTAAGATTGTGGGGAATAACGCAGTGGGTACTGCTACAACGACCAATTCAGAGAGCGGCACGGAGAATACTTCCGCAGAAAGATACGAAATAGGAGTTTCTTTGAAAGTCACACCCAGCGTAAGCATAGAGACCGGCGAGATAACCATGGTTTTGGAACCTAAAGTCTCCTCGGCAGACGTAAGCAGTTTGGGTACCACTTATTATGATCCGCAGGAAAGAAGCGCTAAAACCACAGTCAGCGTAAAGAGTAATGATACAGTGGTTATTGGAGGTTTATTAAGGAAGGATTTATCGGATACCCGCAAGAAAGTGCCTTTCTTAGGCGATATACCTTTGGCAGGCATGCTTTTCAGGCATAAGAGTGGAAGCAATCAGGATAGGGAACTTTTGGTTTTTATTACGCCGCGTATTATAAATACAAATGCTGTAAACGCTAATTTAGCCCAATCTCAAGCGTCTACCTATAATAAAGATGTGTTAATGGAAAGGGAGCAATCCGATTATCAATACCGCAGAGAGGAAGTTGATAAGGCGTTAAACGTCTGGGACAATAAATAAGATGGCAGCATATCTTAGGCTTGGCGAAATCCTTATTAAAGAAGGAATCATAACCCAAGAACAATTAGAGACGGCAATCCAGACCCAGCAGAAAGAAAATACCCGCATAGGCGAAACCCTTGTAAACATGGGCCTGGTTACCGAACAGGATATAGTTGTTGCGTTGGGAAAGCAACTTCATATTCCTTATGTTTCCCTGGGTTCGGAACTACTTAAACCCTCCGCCGATAAGCAGCTCGATTTACTCATTCCTAAAGAATTCGCCTTAAAAAATCTTATAATCCCTTTGTCTAAAAATATGAATTCCCTTACCTGCGCCATATTTGACCCTTTGGATGTAATTTTGATTGACAACATAAGAAGGATAACCGGCTGCGAAGTAAACTTGGTGGTAGCGACAAAGTCAGATATAGACAAGGCCATAGAGAATTTTTACGGCAAGAGGGATTTATTGAAGCAGGCGGTTAAGGATTCTTACTCTGGCGAGACATTGATTGAGGAGATTGTTAACACTGAGGAAGAATTAAGCATAGACAGGTTAATAGCCCGCGCAGAAGAAGCTCCTGTTGTGAAATTGGTGGATCTAATTCTAAAACAGGCCATAGACGAACGGGCATCGGATATACATATAGAACCATTCAAGAGCCGTATCAGTTTAAGGTATAGGATCGACGGAATGCTGCATGAAATTCCTCCTCCGGCAAAACACCTGCACCTGCCCATCGTTTCCCGCATAAAGATATTATCTAAACTCGATATAGCTGAAAAACGCCTTCCTCAGGACGGCGGGTTTTCCATAAAAATGCAGGAGCGCCACATTGATTTTCGTGTTTCCGTAATCCCCACAATTTACGGAGAAAAAGCTGTTTTGAGGATACTGGATAAAGAAAGCGCGAAGCTGGATTTATCCACGCTTGGTTTTAATAACAAAGAACTGGAGGAAGTAAAAAAGGCTATAAAAAGCCCTTACGGTTTAATATTTGTTACCGGGCCCACGGGTAGCGGTAAATCCACGACCCTATACGCAATATTAAACGAGATAAAATCTCCCAAAGAAAATATAATTACGGTTGAGGATCCTGTTGAATACAAATTGGAAGGGGTTAGCCAGGTTCAGATAAAGCCGGAAATCGGCTTGACTTTTGCTTCTGCGTTAAGGTCTTTCTTGAGGCAGGACCCTGATATTATGATGGTTGGAGAAGTAAGGGATTTAGAGACAGCCCAGATTTGTGTGCGTTCCGCTCTCACAGGGCATTTGGTATTGAGTACGCTGCATACAAATGACGCGTCCTCCGCTGTCACGCGCCTTATCGATATAGGAATTGAGCCATATCTTTTAATGCCTTCTTTGATTTTAATTATGGCGCAGAGGTTGGTCAGGACGCTATGCCAGGAATGCAAAGAACCCTATGAACCTTCAAGAGAGGAACGGGAAAGATTAAATTTAGGACAGGATTTGATTTATAAAGCTAAAGGCTGCGAGAAATGCGCTCACATAGGATATAAGGGGCGGATGTGCGTTGCTGAAGTATTACTGGTTAATGAAAATATAAGGGATTTAATCGCAGGCAGGACGGATTATCATAAGATAAAAGAAACTGCGCGTGCCAACGGGATGCGAACTTTAACAGAGAGCGCTTTATTTGCGGTAAAACAGGGATTGACCAGTTTAGAAGAAGCCCTGAGCGTTATGCTTATAGAGGAATAGAAAATATGCCGAAGTTTTCTTATATTGCGCGGACAAAAGAAGGGGCAAGGCAAGCCGGCACATTAGAAGCGCCTAACCAAGATGAAGCCATTGCTGTTCTTCAAAGGAAAGAATTGGTTGTTGTTTCGCTTATCCAGCATGATTTAGACGAAATCCTTTCTAAAGAATACGATAAAAAAGGCATATTGCCAATAGGTCAGCAGTCGTTAAAGTTTAAACATCGCAATGTTAAATTCGGAGATTTGGTAATTTTTGCCA
>JAQTPJ010000170.1 GCA_028712915.1 Candidatus Omnitrophota bacterium | reverse complement strand
CAAGAAAAAGGCAAGGATGAGAAAGCAATAATTTGCCTGGGAGATTCTATTACTTTTGGCTATGGTGTTGCTAATAATGAAACTTTCCCGTATTTTCTAAGCCAAGCCTTAAATAAGGGCAATTTAAGGAATAAATTTAAAGTGGTGAATTTAGGGGTAGTCGCTTATAATACATATCAGGAGAGGCTGTACCTTCAGCGTTACGGAATTAATTTTACCCCGGATATAATCATCGTCGGTATTTGCTTGAATGATATCGGGGGCCAGTTGATGTTTCCGAGCGGGATCACGGACAAATTTTTTGAACCGTTTTATTCCGGAAGTAAAAGCAGGCTTTACCGTTACGAAGATATGCCTTTAGTCTGCAAGGCGCAGATCTTAGCCTTAAGAAATAGTTATTTAGCGCAGTATATTTTCTTGAGATTTGAAAAACTCGCTAAACAGATGAAATGGTTCTATACGCCGATGAAGGGAGACTATGCTCAGCTATCGCTTGATTACTATGCCGGCCGGATGGGTGATGAGCTTAAAAAAAGACAATCTATTTTCGAAGAAGAAGCTTTATTAATCAAAGAGATAGCGGATAAACATAAGGCAAAATTATTGTTTATGTTATTTCCCAATGATATACAGCTATCCAGACAAGATTTGAGGGTGCCTCAGGAAGTTATCGGTAATTTTTGCAGAAAAAACAGCATCTATTGCCTGGATCTTCTTCCGGAGCTTAAAAAATATAAAAAAGAAGAAATTCTCCTCGATATAGGGCATCCTAGTCCGTTTGGCAATAAAGTTGTTTCTGATTTAATAACCGGATTTATGGAAAAGAACAATTTAATAGGGGGTTAGTTATGGGAAAGCTTTTAATATTGGGAGAGTTCTGGGCATTCTTAAAAGAAAGAAAGAAGTGGTGGCTGGCGCCGATAATCATTATGCTTTTATTGTTAGGTATTTTGATATTCTTTTCGCAGGGTAGCGCTGTCGCGCCCTTTATATATACTTTATTTTAACGGGAGAATAAGATGAAAAAAACACTATATATAATTTTAATTGTAATTCTATTTTTAATGGTTGTATGGCATGTTAATAATAATCCTAAATTTATTGCCTCTCATTTAATTAAGAGCGGCGGGATCCATCCGGGTAATTTAAAATACCGGGTCAACTTTTTTGGTATCATTCCTGTAGGGGAAGCTATTTTTACTCTTGAAAAGATAGAGGATTATAAGGGGAAAAAAGTTTACCATCTGAACGCAACCGCGCAGCTTTTAAAGCTGTATTCAGGATTATGGAAGGGCCATGCTATTATAGATTCATATGTGGATATGCAGGCTTTAAGCCCGGTATTGTTCAAGCAAAAGCTAGAAGCCCCGGGTAAAGAGAATCCCGATAAAGAGGTATTCTATGATTTAGAAAATAGCACGATGAGCCTAAATGGCGTAGTGCGCCCGATATATCCCAATACCCAGGATCCGCTTTCTGCGATATTCAATCTCAAACGCATGGATTTTACCGGTAATAAAGAGATCGAGTTCAATATAAATACTAATCAAAAGAATTATATCTTAAAGGGGACGGCAAAAGAACAAGAGTTGTCAATAAATAACAAGATGTTCAAGATTGTAACCGTAAATTCCGAGATCAAAAGGAGAGACAAAGACCCGCACCATAAATCCAATGTCGAGATAATATTATTGAAAGCGGAACAGAATATACCTATTTTAATAAAAGTCTTCGCTAGCGGCGCATTGATCACGGTAAAATTAGTGGAAATTAATTAAAAAATATATGCCCGAAAAAGAACTGGTATCTATTATTATTCCCACTTATAACGAGGCAGATAATATCGGAGGCGTATTAACGCGCGCTATATCCACTTTGGATGGTAACAGCGGAATAAAATACGAAATATTGGTTATTGACGATGATTCCTGCGATAGTACCGTTAATATTGCCAAAGGAGTCTTAGGAGAAAGAGGGAGGGCGATCAGGCGTATCGCAGATATAAAAAGCCTTTCTCTTTCGGTGCTGGACGGAATAAAAGAAGCAAGGGGTGGTATTATTGTGATTATGGATGGAGACGGCAGCCACCCTCCTGAGTTGATCCCTACCTTCATTAAAAATATAAAAGAGGGCTATGATTTAGTAATCGGCAGCCGCTATATCCGTGGTGGCGGGACTATAAATTTTCCGTTCTCACGTAAGATAGTTTCGCGTTTTGCCTGTTTCCTGGGCAGATTGGTGAGCAATGTAAAAGATAATACTTCCGGATTTTTAGGCATAAAAACAAGTGCGTTGGAAGGCGTCGTACTTACGCCTTCGGGTTTTAAGATAGGCTTGGAGATATTCGTTAAAGCCCGTGTCATTAAATTTAAAGAAGTGCCTTATGTTTTTGTCAACAGAGTCAAGGGCAAGAGTAAGCTAAAGACGAAGACCGCCATAGAATACATTTGCCAAATTTTTGGCCTCTTTAAGTATAAGATTTCAAAAGATAGAAAAGCATGCTCTTGACCTTAATCGACAGCCTCTTTATTTTTTATATAATTTTTTATTTAAGCCTTTTTATTCTTCCGCTTTTTAATATCTCCAATATTTCCGGTCCTACCATAGGGTTGGTGTTTTTATGCTGCCTAAGGTATAAAATCAACAAAAATAATTTTTTTGAAAATCCTTTCATAAGGATGCTAAGAAATATAAGCCGGTTAAGCGATAAAACGCTGTTATTT
>JAQTPJ010000169.1 GCA_028712915.1 Candidatus Omnitrophota bacterium | reverse complement strand
ATTAGATACAAAAAAATGTAGCCCCTCGGGCTAAGACCCGAGGTTCCTTGCCGTTGTCCTTCGGGCGGAATACTCAAGCGGCCACAACCTATCCCTGCCTTGCCGGCAGGCAGGCGCGCTCTAAAGAGCGCAGTTTTTGGGCCGCGGAGTATAAAAATCCCTGTAATCTTTGGTAATCACCATAATCACGATTTTAACAAAGCGTAGTAACTTTATTGAGGTTGTCCGATAGCATTGATTTATTTAGGGCGGCTGAATTTAAAGCAGCTCAATACGTGAGCAGCAACGATAAACAATATTGTATGCAGGAAAATAGGAAAGTAATTAATTTCCAGATCAAATATACCCAATATATTCATGGATACGCCGAATAATAAGTTTATTTTAGGGACAAACTCTGTGCCTAACTTTGCCAGGAAGAAAAAATACTGCGGGAACTGCAAAAAGTATTCTCTGGATAGAGAAACCCCAAAACCGGCTATTATAATAAAAATAGTAAGTATCCCGCTTATGGCGTTAGGAATTATTGTATAAAAAAATATCAGCGTGGATAAATAAATCATTACCAAGATTAAACTGATGCCCATGCCCAGCCATATATCCGGGCTAAACTGCTGTGTGTGAAAATATATTATCATCCAAAGGCTGGACACCATAATCAGCCAATTCAGGAAAAGCACCTTAAACAAACCGAAAAATACGCCCTCCAATACCTGCCATCGCTTTATCGGCTTAGACAACAAAATAGATAGGTTGTGGTCGGAAAAAACATCCTGTAAAACATTCAACCCTATAAAAACGCTGGTGAGCATAAGGAATACATTTATGCCCATAAAACCGATTTGTATGGAGGCGATCTTCGCAGGCATTCCCTCGAATAAATTGGGGTCATCGATGAAGAACGGCACGTTCGCCAAAAGCACGAACAGCAAAGACAAAATTAGAAATCCGTACATCAGCCTTTCGCGCGACGCCTGCCTGAATACGTCTTTCGAAATAATCCTGGCTAATCTTAAAGATTCGAACAAATTAGGCATTTTCCCGCACCTTTTTCAGAAATTCTTCCTCAAGGCTTATGCGTTTCGTTGTTTCAAGGGTTAAACCCTCTTCTAAAAGCCTGCCGTTTTTAATTATGGCGAACCTGTCTGATATTTTCTCTGCCTCAGAAAGAATATGAGAGGACATAAATATAGTCACGCCCTGGTTTTTCAATTTTAGCAATAACTTCCTTACCTTATCTATTACCACTGGGTCTAAATATACCGTGGGTTCATCCAAAAGTAAAAGTTCCGGTTCGTTAATCAAAGCCACAGCCATGCCCAGGCATCTTTTCTGCCCCATAGATAAATTTTTAATCCATTCCCTGCGCTGCTGCGGTATGCCAACCTCATCCAGCAGGCGTTCAGTCATGCTGTTATGTTTTGATTTTGGGATGCGGAATATCTCATAATAAAAATCCAGCAGCTCATGTACGCGGTAATAATCCGCAAGGTGCGTCGTTTCGGAAAGATACCCTATGCGCTTCTTAATGGCGACATCCTTATAAGTAAAATCTTTTCCGAACAATCTGACCTGCCCCAAGCTAGGCCTAAGAACGCCTATGAGCATCTTAATGGTAGTAGTCTTTCCCGCTCCGTTAGGGCCTAAGAACGCGAAAATCTCCCCCTTATTGACTTTCAAACTAAGGCCATCAACAGCATTCAGTTTATTCCTCGAGAAAATATTGTGCTGCCTGAATTGCTTGGTAAGGTTATTCGCCTCTAATATTATCATTTGCGCCCATCCAGGGCTAAATCCAATTTTATATTCCGCCTGCTTAGTTCTTCTATGAATGCATCTGTAGATTCGAACACAAACGCGTCGATGCCTGATTTTCTGGCGGCCTCTATTAATTCCGGCCGGTCGTCAGTGTAAGTGATGTTTTTAGGAGAAAGTTTTATATAATCGATTATGTATTCATAAATCCTTGCGTCCGGTTTACGTAACCCTAATTCGTAAGATAAAAACATATAACTAAAATATTTAAAGTAGCCGCTGAATTTCTCCTCCAGGTATTTAAAATGCATTTCGTTTATGTTGGATACTAAATAAAGGGGATAATTATCTTTCAGCGACTCTATCACTTCAATCATGCCGGGGTGGGGCGTAAATATCTCATTCCAGATAGGGACGAATTCCTTATATTCCATATCCGCGTTAAGCATCTTTTTTACTTCCTGGAAGAAATCAAACGGCGAAATCACGCCTCTTTCAAATTTGTCCGTAATGCCGGAATCAAAGAATAAATTATAAATACTTTTTTCATCCATGCCGCAAAAACGCTTTATCTTGCCGACGGCGATATTATGGTCAAAATCAATCAAGACCTTGCCTAAATCAAACAATATTGCGCGTTCGCTTGTCATAAGTATTCTTTTAAAATAAGTTTATCCAAGCCAATCCGCCTGGATTTCGATTTTTTATCCGAGTAACCCAAGGCTACGGCCGCCATCAGTTCATAACGAGATTTTATATTCAACAGCTTATTTACCTTTGCCTTTTGGTTTAATATCTCTCCCATCCAGCAGCTGCTGATTCCTAATTCTGCGGCGCACAGAAGCATATTCTGTATGCAGGCCCCTACTGCCTGTGCGTCTTTCACAAGGTTATAGCTATTTCTTTTATCCAAAAAGACTAAAATTACCACATTGGCTTTTTTGATTATGGAAGAATATTCTGTCAGGCTTG
>JAQTPJ010000168.1 GCA_028712915.1 Candidatus Omnitrophota bacterium | reverse complement strand
CATGGACAGGATTGACATAATTAAGGCGTGTTTTCCCGGCGGTTCGATTACAGGATGCCCCAAAATCAGGGCAATGCAGATTATCGAGGAGCTTGAGCCAAACCGCAGAGGCATTTATACGGGGAGCATGGGTTATTTCAGTTTCAGCGGCACAATGGATTTTAACATTTTGATACGCAGCTTTTTTAAAAAAGGCAGGGATGTTTATTTTAGCGCCGGCGGCGGAATTGTTTATGATTCAAAACCGGAATTAGAATACGAAGAGACGCTTGTAAAAGCAGGGGCCTTGAAAATGGCGCTGCGGGGATATAAAAATGAAGCCTTATGCGTGGCTGGGCGATAAGTTAATATCGACGAAAGATAAAACTGTTTCTGGGAAAAAGTTTCTGCGCGGCAGAGGCTTGTTTGAGACGATGCGCGTTTATAACGGCAGCGTGTTTTTGCTGGAGAGGCACATCAGGCGCCTGATTGGCAGCTGCGCGGTTATGGATATTGCTCCGCCGAAGTTCAACCTGCTATACAATGCGGTGGTACAGGTGGTTTATAAAAATAAATTGTCGTCGGCGTATGCGCGCCTGGATGTATGGAAGAAGAAAAAAGGCGCAGGGATTTTTGTTTTCGCCAAAAGCAGGAGGTTTTATAAGGATAAGGATTATAAAAAGGGATTGCGCGCGGCGATTATATACGATGAGAGGCAGGATGAGCGCTCGCCTCTGGCGCGGGTTAAATCGCTCGACCGTAATTTTTATACGCTGATGAAGAGGAAGGCGGAAAAGTCAGGCGCTGACGAGGCGATAATCTTAAACGGCAAAGGAAATATCTGCGAAGGGGCGAGGACTAATCTTTTTATTGTCCGCAAAGGAAAAATTTTTACACCTTTTGTCTATGACGGCTGCCTGCCGGGCATAATGCGCCGGGCGGTTATGGAAATAGCGCGCAAATTAAAAATAAAAGTCCGCCAGAAGCACATTAAGCCTGTTGATTTATTCTCAAGCGATGAGGCGTTTTTGACAAATTCCCTGATTGAGGTAATGCCTTTGACAAGGGTTGATAATAAGCCGATAGGCAAAGGCAGGGCAGGAGTTGTAACCCTAAGAATACTCGATAAATACCGCAGCCTTGTGCGCGAGAATTATAAATAATTATCCTTGAGTATGGCCTTAAAATATGTTAAAAGTTTGTTTATGAAAAAGATACTATGTCTTTTATGTATAATGTTTCTTTTGTCGGGCTGCGGTAATTTTAAAGCCGATAACAGCGCTAAATTAAAATTAGCCGATCACTATGCCTCGCAGGCTGATAAATATAACAGCCAGGCCATTAAATTGTATCGGGAATTGATACAATCCGATATAAAACCGGATTTAAAACAAGGCATAAAATTAAAATTGTCAGGCCTGTATTTGAGCATAGGCCGTTATCTGGAGGCAGCGGATTGCCTTAAAGGCATACAGTCGCAGGAGGCGCAGAAAAAACTGGCTGTAGCCTATTTTAAGAATTCGCAGTTTAGCGACGCGCTGGCGCAATTCGATAAATTAGGAAAGCTGCCTGACAGCGAATACCTGTATTATTACGGCCAGACCCTTGAGGAGCACAACCTTTATGACAAGGCGTTAGAGATATATTCTCTGATTGAGAAACAATCTGAGAATTACGATAAAGCGATAGAGAGGATAAACGCTATTAATTTGTCCGAAGGGGCGTTGGCTTCTGAAAATTTGAGCGAGATTATTAAAAACGCGCCTACCCAGGAAGATTATCCGGACGCGGGAGCGGTGATTTTGCTTGCCGAAGAGGAGTTCAACGTTTTTAGCGATGATACCGCCAGGTATGATACGCATATGATGGTAAAGGTCTTTAACGAAAGGGGCAAGGATGAGTTTTCAGAACTGCAGATTGGTTATGATTCGACCTTCGAAGAGGTCAAACTTGATTTCGCCCGTACTATAAAGCCCGACGGCACAGCCGTATACGCCGGCGATAAGAATATGAGGGACGTCTCCATTTACCTTAACTATCCTCTTTACAGCAACGCGAGGGCAAAAATAATTTCCATGCCGGAAGTAACTGAAGGCGCGATTATAGAATACCGCGCCAGTATATTCCACAAACAGCTGGTTAATAAAAACGATTTTATAACGAACTATGTGGTTCAGGAAAGCGAGCCTATAAAGTTAGCCAGGTTTAAAATTAAAATGCCCAAAGGCAGAGGGATAAATTACAAAGCCATAAATTCGCAATACAATAAGTTTTCTGCCGATTTAAACCCTAAGGTAGAATTGGCAGGCGAAGAAAATGTATTTTCCTGGCAGATGGAAAATATCCCCGAGCTCATTCCCGAACCGGATATGCCGCCGATTTCAAGGTCTAATCCCATAGTTATGATATCCACGTTTGACAGCTGGGATGAGATTTACACATGGTGGCATGGTTTATATAAAGACAAAATCAAAATAGACAGCGATATAGAGAATAAAGTCAGCGAACTGGTTAAAGATAAAAATAGCGACGAGGATAAGCTGAAGGCGATTTATAATTTTTGCGCCAAGGATATCCGTTATGTGGCGGTGGAATACGGCCAGGCAGGGTATGAGCCGCATGACGCCAAGGATATCTTCAAGAATAAATACGGCGACTGCAAGGACCAGGCAATACTGCTCGTAGCCATGTTAAGGTCTCAGGGTATACAGGCATATCCTGTTTTAATCGGCACATACGACAGCCTTGAT
>JAQTPJ010000167.1 GCA_028712915.1 Candidatus Omnitrophota bacterium | reverse complement strand
GCCTGCGCAGCTATTTGCGCAAGAAGGTTTACATTAAAAGGCTGCCTTATTTTCTCCATTGCGCTGATGAATTCAGCGTTGGCTATGGCATAACCGACTCTGCAACCGGCTAGGCCGTAAGCCTTGGAGAATGTGCGCAATACAATGAGGTTGGCGTTATTTATATAATTTGCGGTATCCGGAAAGTCATTTACATCGATAAATTCCCTGTATGCCTCATCTATTACCACTAATTTGTCCTGCGGTATTTCTTTGATAAAGCGCGAAAATTCCTCTTTCGTAATATATGTGCCAGTAGGGTTGTTTGGATTGGCAATAAATATGACTTTTGTTTTCTCAGTCATGTTATTTTTTATTGCCTCTAAATCGTAACGGAAATCTTTCAAGGGCATACATTTCTCCTGAAACCCGTTTGCCTTGGCGAGTATTTCATATTCTACGAATGTGGTTTCCGAAGTCAATACCTCTTCGCCGGGATTAAGGAATGTCTTGATGATTATGTCGATTATCTCATCAGAGCCGTTGCCGAAAAGCAGATTCTCGCTGGCTACGTTTAACTTTTCCGCCAGGGCCTTTTTTAAATAGTAGCATCCGCCGTCAGGATAACGGAATATCTCTTTCAGGCTGTTCTTTATAGCCTTTTTTACTCTTAAGGAAGCCCCGAGCGGATTTTCGTTAGATGCTAATTTGATTACCTTTTTAATCCCCAATTCCCTCTGCACTAAATCTATGGGTTTGCCGGGGATATAGGTTTTTATCCTATCTATATCTTTTCTAAGAATATTTTTCATAGTTATTTCTATTAATTATTCGTATCTGGGGTATGAGCCGAGAATTTTCAGGAATTTGCATTTTCCGTCTAATTCCCTTATCGCCTTTTTAACGTTTGTATCGTTTTTGTGGCCGCATAAATCCAGATAGAAATAGTAATCCCATGCCCTCTTCTTGGAAGGCCGCGATTCTATTTTAGTCAGGTTTATCTTGTATTTCTTGAATGGGGCAAGCATATCATACAGTGCTCCCACCTTGTCTTTTATAGAGAACATAATAGAAGTCTTATCATCTTTTGTAGGCGCCACGTCGTTCTTGGCAATTACCAGGAAGCGCGTAATGTTATGCGGGCTGTCTTCTATTTCTTTAGCTAGTATTTTTAACCCATATACTTTTGCCGCCAGAGTAGAAGCAATACAAGCCGAATTTTTTTCCCTGCAAGCAATTTGCGCTGCCTTTGTCGTGCTGGAAACTTCTATAAGTTCTACATTTGGCAGATTAGTCTGCAGCCATATGCGGCATTGTCCGAATACTTCCAGCTTAGAATATACTTTCTTTATGCTCGAGATTCGGCAATTAGCCAATAAGTTGTGAGTGATGTCTATGATTATTTCAGCGCAGATTTTTAAATCCGAATCCATGAACATATCCAGGGTATGACTTACCGCTCCTTCTATGGAATTTTCGATAGGCACTACTCCATAGTCGCAGCTGCCTCGCTCCACATCCAAGAACACTTCGCTGATACTTTCGCAGGCGTCATAACAGACCATTGAGCCGAATTTATGCAAGGCTGCCAGGTGCGTGAATGTCGCCTCCGGGCCTAAATACGCTATTGTCAAAGGCTTCTCCAGCGCCAGGCTGCTGGACATTATCTCGCGGTATATAGCGGATAATGCATCGCTACCAAGCGGGCCTTTATTAGTTTTCTTAATATTGTTGATTATTTCTTTTTCCCTGTCTGGGGCATAGATCTCTTTATTAAGTTTTTTCTTGATAGAGCCTATTTCTTTAGATGCTTTTGCCCTTTGGTTAAGCAATCCGATAATTTTCTTATCCAGGGAGTCAATTTTTTTTCTTTCGTTTTTTATCTGCATATCAGTTCCTCAGTTATTTATAGATTCGTTATTGTTTATATCAGCCGCCTCTTTGGCTGTTTCTTCGGACGGCGGTTTTGAATTTTCCTGTGAAGACGCTTCTTGAATATCTTCTTCTCCTATAGGGGTTATATCTGCCATTTCTCTTTCGCTTAAGGCCTGGATAAAGTTTTCTATGGCAGGAAGCTCTTCCAGCGAATTTAAGCCGAAATATTCCAGGAAGCTCCTTGTCGTGCCATACACGAAAGGCCTGCCTATGACTTCTTTTCTGCCCACTATCCTTACCAGCCCTTTTTCCAACAGGTTCTTTAATACGCCGTCGACATTCACCCCTCTTATCAATTCAATTTCCAGCTTAGTTACCGGCTGTTTATAGGCGATTATGGATAGCGTCTCTAATGCCGGCAGTGTAAGTTTCTCCGCATGTTTTATTTTGTAAAACTTTTTTACGAAATTTACATAGTTGGGCGAAGTGACCATCTGGTATCCGCCAGCCACTTCCATTATTTTTATCCCGCTATTCCTTTTTTCGTATTCATTTTTTAATTCTTCGATAGCAGCGCGTATGGTTTCTGAATCAAGCCCTTCTAATATGTTCTGTATGTCTACAATGGTTGACGGACCTTCACTGATAAAGATAAGAGATTCTATCGCGCCTTTTAATTCCGGGTTGATATCTGCCATTATTTCACCTTTTGTCTGTATACTTCATTGAGAAGTTCTTCTGTGTTATTAATATTAGGGCAACGCTCCAGTGCTTTTTCTATCATTTCTTTTGCTTCTTGTTTCTTGTATTGTAATTGAGATAACACTTCTAACGCCTCTTTCTTTATGTCTTCCGCGATATGCGCAATTGTGCTTTCTTTGGTGTCC
>JAQTPJ010000166.1 GCA_028712915.1 Candidatus Omnitrophota bacterium | reverse complement strand
ATTCTTCCTCACGGTCTGAAAATTGGTAAGCAGCCCCCCTATCCAGCGATAAGTGACAGAAAAAACTTCGCAGCGCTTTGCCTCTTCCGAGATAATTTCCTGCGCCTGCTTTTTTGTGCCCACGAACAAGACGCTCTTGCCCTGGCTGATTACCTCGGAAATGAAATTGCGCGCCTTATCCAGGCACTCCGTCGTCTTTTCCAGGTCTATTATATAAATCCCCGCCTTCTTCCCGAAAATATACTTCTTCATTTTAGGGTTCCAGCGTTTGCTTTGATGCCCAAAATGAACACCTGCTTCTAAAAGTTGTTTAATTAGTTCTGTCTGCAATTTTACTCTCCTCCTTTTAATGAGCCCGCCAATGGAATAATGGCTGGCGAATTAACTTTCCGTGTGAAAATTGAAAAATAGTATATCATAAATAGATACCTTTGCAATAAATTTTTATCCGCAAAATGCATTATACAAGGCGAGGTAAATAAGTAATAAATCGTAGAGTTACCCGTGAAGTATTCCGCTTCAGGTGAGGCTTAAGACCTGCGTTTCGTACAACTTCCTGTATGAACCCAAAACCTTAGCCATCAACTCTTCATGAGTCCCTTGTTCCGCTATGCGGCCGCCTGCCAAAACAATAATTTTTGTAGCATTTCGCAAAGACGAAAGCCTGTGCCCTATGATAAATACGGTCCTGCCCTTAATAAGCTTATTCAGCGTCTCCTGCACGAGGCGCTCCGACTCCGCGTCCAGCTGCGAAGTGGCCTCATCCAGTATAAGAATCGGAGGGTTTTTCAATATCGCCCGCGCAATCGCTATGCGCTGCCTCTCGCCGCCGGATAATTTAACCCCTCTGTCGCCTATAAACGTATCGTAGCCTTGCGGCAGCTTCATTATGAAATCGTGGGCAAACGCTTCTTTTGCCGCTTTTATAATATCTTCCTCAGATGCGCCTTTCCTGCCGTAGGATATATTACCCCTCACTGAATCATTAAAAAGTATCGTCTCCTGAGTAACTATGCCTATGTGCGAACGCAAAGACTTTATATTGAAACCCCTTATATCCTGCCCGTCGATTAAGACGCGGCCTTTTTGCGGGTCGTAAAAACGCGGGATTAAATCCACCATCGTGGATTTCCCCACGCCGCTTGGCCCGACTATCGCTATAATCTCCCCCTGCCTGGCCTCAAAACTTACGTCTTTCAAAATAATGTCGTTCTCGTAGGAAAATGTAACGCCCTCAAAAACAATACTGCCTTTTACCTTATCTAAACTTGCGGCGCCCTTCTTATCAACCACCGACGGCTGGGAATTTAAAACCTCATAAATCCTGTCATTCGCCGCCAGCGCCTGCTGGTTTATGGAATTAACCTGGCTTAATTTCTTGAATGGCCTTATCATTGAAAAGAGCGCGCCCAGAAACAGCGCAAAAACGCCGAATGAAAATTCTCCTGAAATAACCCTCCTGCCGACTATTACCAATATAAATCCGCCGAAAGCCGCGCCAAAAAATTCCGTCAAAGGCGCAAGTAGCGCCGTGCGCTTAATGGTCTTCATCGTGAACTTAAAGAAGTCGTGGTTCTGCGCCTTGAATTTAGACACCTCTGCCTCTTCCATAGAAAATGCCCTGACTATGCGCACTCCGTTAATGGTCTCGACCAGTAAAGAGTTGATATCCGCCATCTTCTCCTGCGTCTGTATACTTAGCTTCCTGATCTTTCTCCCCACCCTTACTATAGGAAAACTTATCAAAGGCACAAGCGCAAAAGACAAAAACGCAAGCTTCCAATGCACTACAAAAACCATAACCGCAAAGAATATCACCTGGAAAGACTGATAGAATAAATCCGTTACCCCGTAGGAAACAGCGTTCTCCACAAACCTTACGTCATTAGTTATGCGGGAAATTAACTCTCCGCCCCTCTTGCGGGTAAAATACTCCAGCGACATCTCCTGCAGTTTAGCGTATATGCCGTTACGGATATCCCTTACCACAAGCTGGCCGACCTTGGACATAAAATAAGTATGCAGGAATGTAAACAATCCCTTTAGGAGGAACAAAATCGCCACCACATAGCCCATAATGTAAAGCAGTGTCCAGCGCGACATAGCGTTTACATACTGAACCGCAGCTTCGGCAGAAGCAGGCAGCTTATAAGGAAAGACCATTTCTTTGCCAATGATGATTTTGTCTATCATAGGAAGGATCATTCCTATGGAAACGCAGTCAAATAAGGCAGTGCACAACATAAAGAACACCGCCAGGGCAAAAACCTTGCGGTGCGGCTTGGTAAACCTAAGCATAGAAAAATAATCGCCAAATATCATAGTTAAAGTCGAAACCTCCTATAGGGATATAAGTTACGGCTTAAAGTTCTTATGGAATTCATATATTAACATACGAGTTGACTTTTGTCGAGGTCTTTGTTATCATACTACTCGCTATGAAAAAGTTAAGGGTTGGGGTAATCGGAACAGGCAGATTAGGCTCTATACACACCAGGGTTTACAAAGAATTGGACAATGTAGAGCTCGTTGGCGTATGCGACACGTCCAAAGAAAGATTAGAACTGCTTGCCGGACAGTTCAATACCCCTAAATTCTCCAACCACAACGATTTAATCGGTAAAGTAGACGCTATCAGCATAGCCGTCCCCACCAACCAACACTACCAGATAGCCAAAGACTTCATCAATAAAGGCGTCCATGTCCTCATAGAAAAACCTATTACCAATAATCTGGCGCAGGCAAAAGAATTGACCAAATTGGCGAAGAAAAATAAAATTA
>JAQTPJ010000165.1 GCA_028712915.1 Candidatus Omnitrophota bacterium | reverse complement strand
CAGGCAGGATTTGTTTCTTTACCGCAGGAGAAAAAGAAGCGCGCGCCTGGTCCATACGTAACGGAGAGACCGCGTTTGAGGCTGCAGGGTGCATCCACTCGGACATTAAGCAGGGTTTTATACGCGCAGAGGTGACAACGCTGGATGAATTATTTCAGGCCGGGCACTACAACCAGCTCAGAAACGAAGGAAAAATCAGGTTAGAAAATAAAGAATATATAATAAAAGACGGAGATTTAATTTTATTTCGGTCTAATAAGTAACGGAGGCAATGATGGTTAAGGTTAAACGTGCGTTGATTAGTGTATCAGACAAAACAGGGATAGTTGATTTGGCTAAAGAATTATCTAAATTTGGGGTTGATATTATTTCTACCGGAGGCACAGCCAAATTATTAAAGAATTCAGGCGTAAACGTAAAAGAGATTTCCGAACACACAGGTTTCCCCGAAATGCTCGACGGCAGGGTAAAGACGCTGCATCCTAAGATTCACGGCGGGCTGCTTGCCTTACGCGACAATCCGCAGCACCTGCAGCAGATTAAAGAGCATAACATCGAACCCATAGATATGGTAGTGGTAAATCTGTATCCTTTTGAAGCGACCATAAAGAAGCCAGGCGTAACTTTGGAAGAGGCTATAGAGAATATAGATATCGGCGGGCCTTCGATGCTGCGTTCTGCGGCAAAGAATTACCGTTCGGTCGCGGTTGTGTCAGACGCAAAATATTACCCGCGCATTATCCAGGATTTAAAACAAAACAAAGGTGCTGTTTCCGACGGGCTTTTAAAGGAATTAGGCTTAAACGTTTTTAAATTAACCTCTTACTATGACGGTAAAATATACGAATACCTTTCGCAGCAATTAGCTCAAGCTAAAAAAGAAGAATTATTCCCCAAGGATATCAACCTGAAATTCTCCAAGATTCAGGATTTGCGTTACGGCGAGAACCCGCATCAGAAAGCTGCGCTTTACCAGGATTTGCAGGTTGCGGTTGATTCTTTGGCCAAGGCGGAGAAGTTAAGCGGCAAGGAATTATCCTTCAATAACTTTTTGGATTTAAACGCGGCTTGGGATATCGTGCGTGAATTCGACGAACCGGCAGCCGTGGTCATAAAACACCTTAATCCCACCGGAGTGGCAATTGCCAAAGACATAAAGACAGCTTACCTTCGCGCATGGTCGGCGGATAAATTGTCAGCCTTCGGAGGGATAGTAGGGTTAAACAAAAAAGTTGATTTAGACACTGCCAAAAAGATTAATGCCAGCGGGTTCCTGGAGTGTGTTGTCGCTCCTGATTACGAGAAGGACGCGCTGGAGCTTCTTATACAGAAAAAGAATTTCCGCGTGTTAAGGTTAAAAATAAATAAGCCCACGCAGGGGCTTGATATCAAAAGCATCGATGGAGGAGTTGTTATCCAGGAAAAGGACCTATTTGATCTTGATAAAAATAATTTGAAAGTGGCCACAAAGAAAAAACCTACAAAGCAACAGTGGCAGGATTTGTTATTCGGCTGGAAAGTCGTAAAGCATGTAAAGTCTAATGCCATAGTTTTTGCCAAGAATAACCAGACAATCGGCATCGGAATGGGCCAGGTTAACAGGGTTGACAGTGTAATGCTCTGCGCAAAAAGAGCGGGCAAAAACTCTAAAGGCTGCGTGCTTGCCTCCGATGCGTTTTTCCCCAAAGAAGACAATATAAAACTTGCCGCAAAGGCAAAAGTTAAAGCCATAATCCAGCCCGGCGGTTCAATTGCCGACGAGAAGGTGATTAAAGAAGCGGATAAATACGGCATCGCCATGGTCTTTACCGGCTGCCGCCATTTCAAACATTAATATTTTTAACCGCTCAATTCCAAGTCTGCCTTGCCTATGACTTATCCTCAAGTCATAAAGTATTTGAATTCTTTTATTAATTACGAAAGGCTGTCTGGGTATCGTTATGAAGAATCTTTTGAATTAGAGAGATTTAAAAGATTCCTCGAATATATCGGCAATCCCCGGAAGGATTTAAGGGTTATCCACGTCGCCGGCTCAAAAGGCAAGGGTTCGACGTGTGCCTTTATATCGCATATTTTAAAAGAAGCCGGTTTTAAAGTAGGTTTATATACTTCGCCGCATTTGAATGATTTTCGGGAAAGAATTAGAATACTTCAGCAAAGGGCAAATAGCAAATCGCAAATAGTAAAAAGCAATGAATTCGAGGGAATGATTTTTAAAAGCGATATTTGCGGCTTGGTTTCCAAATTAAAACCCGCGATAGATAAATTTAATAAAAACCAGAGATATGGCGGCTTGACGCTTTTTGAAGCCTATACAGCGATAGCATTAAAATATTTTAAAGACAAGAAAGTTGACTTCGCGGTTTTAGAAACCGGTTTGGGCGGCAGGCTGGACGCAACAAATACCTGCAATTCGCTTATATCAGTGTTTGCGCCAATAAGTTTAGAGCATACGTATTTATTGGGCGATAACTTAGGTAAAATCGCTTTTGAAAAAGCCTCAATTATTAAGAAAGAGAATAAAACAGCTGTAAACGGCAAAAAAATTGCTGTGTCATCCGCTCAAGGCAAGAGCGCAATGAATATGATAGAAAAAATAGCCAATAAAAATAACACAGTTTTATTAAAAGAAGGCACAAATTTTAAGTTTAGCGCTAAAAGGAATAATGTTTTTGATTACAAAGGGGTAAATCATTTAGAAAACTTAAGGATAAGCTTGATAGGCAGGCATCAGGCAGCCAACGCCGCCTTGGCTATTGCCAGCGTCGAGGCTTTACAGTACCATA
>JAQTPJ010000164.1 GCA_028712915.1 Candidatus Omnitrophota bacterium | reverse complement strand
AGAAGTGAAGGGTAGCATAATAAAGGTATACGCCGATTTATATGAGGCGGAGAAGAAAGTCCATGGTTCGGGGCATGCCCATTTTGAGCAGATTGGCGAAATAGATTCACTGATCGATATATCCAGTGCTTGCATATTGATAGATAAATTAAATGTTGACCGCATAATTTATTCTTCTGTGCCTTTTGGTGAAAGAGTGGCCATGGCGACAACGCAGTTGCTTAAAAACAAAAATATCCGCCTAAGTAAACATCCATACGAGAATATAACCCCCACGGGCGTTGCGGTAATTACCGCTTTGGGCATACAGGTGAACAGTGCCATGAATAATGAGTTTATTATTAAGGATGCAGGGTATGGCGCAGGCAGTGTTCAAATGGATGGTTTTTCTAATATGTTGCGCGTAGTCTTGGCAGAGGCAAAGTCGGATTTCCGGAAGGATGAGATTATAGTCGTTCAGTGTAATGTTGACGATATGAATCCGCAGGTTTTAGGCTATCTTATGGAACGCCTATACGAGGCAGGGGCGCTGGAGGTTTATTTTGAGAATTGTTATACAAAAAAATCCAGAATAGGAATTTTAATTTCTGTATTGTCAAAACAAGATACTTTAGATAAAATAGCTCGTATTATTTTTAAGGAAACAACAACGTTGGGCATCAGGTATTTTAAGGCCGATAGGCTAAAATTGGAAAGAAAGGAATACATCTTTAAGAATTCTTTGGGAAAAGCAAGGATTAAGGAGTCCGCAGGCTACGGATGCAAAAAGATTATTCCCGAATATGATGATTGCGTTAAGATTGCAAAATCAAAGAACATAGCCTTGAAAGATGTTCTTACAAAATTCAGCGGAGGTAAATAGAAAATGGCTCTCTCTGGTTTAGACATTTATAAGTTACTACCGAAAACAAATTGCCGTCAGTGCGGGTTTTCCACCTGTCTTGCTTTTGCGATGGCCCTGGCGAAGAAGCAGGTCGCTTTGGATAAGTGCCCTTTTATAAATCCCGAAGTAAAGAGCGCTTTGGAAGAGGCGTCGCTGCCGCCGATGCGCCTTGTGGCAATAGGCAGCGGAGAAAATAAAGTAGAGGTGGGCGGCGAGGCTGTTATGTTTCGCCACGAGGAGAAGTTTCATCACCCCGCGGCAATAGGTTTCATTATCGGCGACGATACAAGCGATAAGGAATTGGAAAATAAAATAAAGGTTATCAACGGTTTAAGTTTTGAGCGCGTAGGCCAGACTATAGCAGTAAACCTGATTGCCGTAAAACAAAACGGCAGCGCGGATAATTTTATAAAAAAGGTTGATTTAATTTATAAATCGTCGAATTTAGCATTGGTTCTTATCAGCAGCGATATCAATGCGCTTGAAGGGGCATTGAGTAAATACTCTGACAAGAAGCCTTTGATATATGCCGCGACCGATAAGAATATCTCTGAATTTGCCAAGTTGGCCAAGAAATATAGCGTGCCGCTTGCAATATGCGAAAACGATTTGGAAAAATTAGAACAGCTTGCCCAAAAGGCAGGCCAGGAAGGTTTGAATGACGTTATTTTAGATAGCGGCAAGAAACCTATTTCAGCCAAAATCGAAGATTTAACTTTTATTCGAAGGCTGGCTTTAAAGAAAAAGAGGCGCTCAGTAGGTTATCCTGTTTTGTCTATAGCGGAAAACGATAATCCTTTTCAGGAGGCCATAGAGGCGGGGATATACATTGTTAAGTATTCTTCTATTGTCTTGATTAAGACAATAGAAGCTTGGCAGGCGTTGGCGCTGCTTACATTGAGGCAGAATATTTATACCGACCCGCAGAAGCCGCTGCAGGTTGAGCCTAAGGCTTATAGCATAGGACAGGTCAATGAGCAATCGCCTGTAATGGTTACGACTAATTTTTCTTTGAGTTATTATACCGTATTGGGTGAAGTCGAGGCCAGCAAAGTGCCTTCCTATATTATCAGCGTAGATACAGAAGGCATGTCTGTGTTGACTGCCTGGGCTGCGGAAAAATTTACTCCCGATAAAATCACGGAGTCGTTAGGAAAATCCGGGATAAAAGACAAGATAAAGCACAACAGCCTTATTATACCGGGTTATGTATCTGTAATGAGCGGGGACCTGGAAGAAAAAAGCGGCTGGAAAATCATAGTCGGGCCCAAGGAGGCGTCTGGTTTACCGTCTTTTCTGAAAAAATTGTAAATATGGACAAAGTAAAAGTTAAATTTTATCCTGACAACAAGTCTGCGGAAGCGGAAAATGGAAGCAATTTGCTTTCCTGCGCCATTTCCGCCGGGATTTATATTAATTCCAGTTGCGGCGGCGACGGCATCTGCGGCAAGTGCAGAGTTATTGTAAAAAAAGGCGATGTGCAGACACAGGCTACGGGGAAAATTTCACACGAAGAAAGAAAAAAAGGTTATGTCCTGGCTTGTCTATCCACTGTGCATAGCGACGCGGAAATAGAAATTCCCGCTGAATCCAGATTGGGTTCTGAAAAAATAAACGTTTATACCAAAACAGAACATATAGACAGCGGCAGGGCGCTTATCAAAGACGATGTCTTTGTGCATTCTCCTTTAGCCACAAAGTTGTATTTGGATTTACCGCAGCCGACTCTTTCAGACCGCCTGAGCGATTTAGAGCGTTTGCAAAGAGGGATTAATAAGATTAAAAAGGTCCCCATTATGCAGGCTGGTTTGGCAAATATCCGCGGGTTAGGGGAAATTCTGCGTTCCAGCGACTGGAAAGTCACGGTTACCCTGGGAAACAGAAATAGCACGACAGAAATAGTTCTGGTTGAACCA
>JAQTPJ010000016.1:7029-11065 GCA_028712915.1 Candidatus Omnitrophota bacterium | reverse complement strand
GGGCAGAATTTTCCCGTAGTAATAGATTGCGAATATTTACAGCGCGGGTAATCCGAGCAGCTCAGGAATTTTCCCCGCCTGCCCCATTTTATTACCATCTGCTTACCGCACTTTTCGCACTTCTCCTCAGAGAATATTACTTCTTTCTTTATGGTCTTCTTCGCAAATTCGACGCTCTTTTCAAAGGAAGGGTAAAACTCGTTTAATACACTTACCCAGTTATAATTTCCGTCTTCTACTTTGTCTAACTCGTCTTCCATGCGGGCTGTAAATTCTATATCCATGACTTTAGGAAAATATTCCACCAGTAAATCGCTCACCCTAAAACCTAACTCAGTGGGGAAAAGATAACCTTTCTGCCTGCGCACATAATCACGGAATGTTATCGTCTGAATAATAGGCGCGTATGTGCTCGGCCTGCCCACTCCGTCTTCTTCCAGGGCCTTTACCAGGGAGCCTTCCGAAAAACGGGCCGGCGGCTTGGTGAAATGCTGCGACGGCGTAATTTCCAATAAGTTTAATTCTTCGCCTACGGATAAAGGCGGCAAATAAGATTTTTCCTCATCCAATTCCAGATTATATAAAACCCCAAAACCGTCAAATAAGATATTGGAGCCTGTCGCCTTAAATAAAAACTCGCCTGCCTGTATATCCGCTGAAGTGAATTCGTATAAAGCAGGGTTCATCTGCGACGCTAAAGCGCGTTTCCAGATAAGCTCATATAATTTGTACTGCTCCGGGGATAAATACTGTTTTATTTTCTGGGGCTCCATAGTCGGATCTGTCGGCCTGATTGCTTCGTGCGCCTCCTGGGCCGAAGCCTTGGATTTATAGACATTAGGATATTCAGGCAAATAATCCTTTCCATATTTAGCCAGAATAAAATCCCTCATTTCCTTTATGGCAACCTGGGAAATCGTAGCCGAGTCCGTCCTCATATAAGTGATAAGGCCGACCGCGCCTTCCTCTCCTAATTCCACTCCTTCATAAAGGCCCTGCGCCAAGACCATGGTTTTGCTGGTAGAAAAACCTAATTTATTAAACGAATCCTGCTGCAGAGAACTTGTAATAAACGGCGCAGGCGGATTCTTTTTCTTCTTCTGGACCTGGATATCAGATACTTTAAAATTATTTTTTTTGATTTTTCCTACAATGCTGTCTGCCTTTTCCTTATTCTTTATATCAATCTTTTGGTTATTCTCTTTGTCTAAGCGCGCGAGGAAATTTTGTTTCTCTGCTTTCTTCTTGGAATCTTTCTTATTCAGGCTGGCTGTAACCTTCCAGAATTCATCGGGGACAAACTTCAGGATTTCCCTCTCCCGCTCAACAATCAGTTTCAAGGCGATAGACTGGACCCTCCCGGCGCTAAGCCCCCGGGCGATCTTTTTCCATAATAACGGGCTAAGGAAATATCCCACAATCCTGTCTAAAATACGGCGCGCCTGCTGGGCCTGAATTTTATTCGTATCAAAATCACGGGGGTGCTTAAACGACTCCTGTATCGCCCTCTGGGTAATCTCGTGAAAAACAACCCTCGTAAACTTCTTGTCCTTGATATTCATCTTCTCTTTTAAATTCCATCCGATAGCCTCGCCTTCCCTATCGGGGTCTGTGGCAAAATATATCTTTGCTTTATCTTTGGTCTGTTTCTTTAAATCAGTGAGCAATTTCTTCTTTTTGGGAATTACCACATAATTGGCTTTAAAATTATCTTCTATATCAATACCCAACTCCTTCTGCGGCAAATCCACAATGTGGCCCATGCAGGAAACAACAATAAAGCTTGCGTCTAAGAATTTAGCTATTGTCCTTGCCTTCGCCGGTGATTCTACAATAACAAGATTTTTATCCATTTTGTGCCCTCACAAAGTTTTTGCCCGGCAGTTCTTTTATCATATTTTTCAACTGCAATTTCACGAGCGCCGGGCTAAGCTGCGCTATGTTCATATTAGTCAAATTTATAATATCATCAATATAAAGCGGCTCACGCGATAATATTTTATATACGCTATCTTCATTGCTATCCAACCTCAAGCCGCCGACATTATCATTATTATATTCCTTTGCGGCGCATTCTTGTCTTTTGGGCGCTGAAAAACCTTTTAGCTTAATTTTAACCTCGTCAATTATGTCTTCGCTGCAAGAAATCAATTTCGCCCCCTGCTTAATCAAACTGTGAGTGCCGATGGAAGTCGTAGAATCCATCTTGCCGGGGACGGCAAATACTTCCCTGTTGTGTTCTAAGGCTAAGTCAGCGGTAATTAAAGCGCCGCTATTACGCGCGGCCTCTACAACTACTACGCCTAAAGACAGGCCGCTTATTATACGGTTGCGGCGGGGAAAATTTCTTGCCAAAGGAGGCGTTTCCAGACTAAATTCAGAAACTATTGCCCCATTTTCCGAAACAGCCCCTGCTAATTCTTTATTCTCCGGTGGATATAATTTTAAAATTCCGCTGCCCAACACTGCGATGGTGCGGCCTTTTGCGGCCAGCGCCCCTTTGTGGCTGGCTGTATCTATGCCACGGGCCAATCCGGAAACTATAGTGATGCCTGACTGCGCCAATTCAACGCTCAAGCGCGAGGCTGTAGAAATTCCGTAAAATGAAGCCCTGCGCGAACCGACAACGGCGATGCTATTATAGTCGCAATCTAAAATATCCCCTTTTATATACAAAACCACCGGCGGGTCATAAATATTTTTCAAGTTCTCCGGATAATCCTTATCCAGGACCGTCGATATTTTTATGCCTTTATCCCTGCATAATTTAATTTCCCTGTCTAATTTATCAGCGTTGCCCTTTGCCTTATATATCTCGTCTATCTTGCGAACAGTTATCCCTTCTATCCTTAGAAGTTTTTGCCTGTCGGCATCCAGAATTTTCCTGGGGCTGTCAAACGCCTGTATAAGGCGTAATATAGAGATACAGCCCAAAGAAGGAACCATATTAAGCAACAATAGCGTTTCCAGATCGTTCATTGCTTTATTTTATAATCTCTATTATTTTATCTACGGTTTGGCCGATACTTAAGCCTGTCGTATCCAGGAAGTGGTCTGATTGGCTGTAAAAAGGCTCTCTATTTTTTAAAAGCTCATTTATGCGTTCGCGGGGATTATCTACATTAAGAAGCGGCCTCAGAAGATTTCCTTTGGTGCGCTTTAAAATTGTATCCGCGTCGGCCTTAAGGCAAATAATTACTCCACTCTTCTTAAGGCTGGCTAAATTATCAGCTTCAGCGACTGCGCCGCCGCCGCAACTAACGACTAAATCTTCCTTTGAAGAAACATCTTTAATCAAATCCTTCTCTAATTTCCTGAAGTATGATTCGCCTTTTTGCCCAAATATCTGGGCGATAGGCATCTTTTCCTTCTCTTCAATTATGCCATCAAGGTCAAGGAAACCCCTCTTTAGCCTCGCGGCTAATTCTTTACCTGTAGAGGTCTTGCCTGTGCCCATAAAGCCAACTATATATATATTTTTCATTGGGGAGATTTTAACATAACAAGGCACTACTGTCAAATAAAAGACATATTAAGGTAAGGGTATCCTGCTTATTTAATGACAAAACTACCAGGAGGGTATAAGGTTAGGGAGTTTTAGGCGCTTTTTGAATATGCGGTGAAATTCCTTGTTATTTCCTTAAGGCTATCGCTGCCGAACTTTTCCAGGAATGCCTTGGCTATTTCAAATGCTGCTGCGGCTTCGGCTACAACGCCCGCCGAGTGAACAGCGCAGGTATCGTAGCGCTCAACCTGGGCTTTATGCGGCTTCTTTGTCCTGGTGTCCACTGAATCAAGGGGATTGCCTATCGTAGATATCGGCTTCATACAAGCGCGCAGTATAATGTCTTGGCCATTACTGACGCCTGCCTCTATGCCACCGGCATTATTGGTGATGCGGTAATAACCTTTTGTTTTGCTGTAATATATGGCATCGTGGAATTGCGAACCGAATTTTCTTGCGCAGCTAAACCCAGCGCCTATTTCTACTCCTTTTACTGCGGGAATCGACATTAATGCCCCAGCAAGGCTCGCA
>JAQTPJ010000016.1:0-7019 GCA_028712915.1 Candidatus Omnitrophota bacterium | reverse complement strand
CGCATCCAATCTTCTGTCGTAATGGACATAACTTCCCAAACCCGCCACCACGCCTTTGATAATTACTTCGAAAACTCCACCAACAGTATCTTAGCGCCTTGCTGCGTCGTCGATAACTTTCTTGATATTGCCTTCTCTGGTCTGGCCGCCTATGGAGATAACTCTGCTGACAATATTGATTTTAAATTTACTCAAAAGTATCTTACAAATCGCGCCCACCGCCACCCTCATCGCCGTCTCCCTTGCAGAGGCCCGCTCTAGAACACAACGTAAATCCGAAAATCCATATTTTAATCCCCCTGCCAAATCTCCATGCCCGGGCCTAGGGGAATATAACGGCGGCAACACGTCTAATTTCGCGTCTTTATTGTTAATCAAAAGGCCGATAGGGCTTGCGATAGTAATGGACTTAACAACCCCGCTCAAAATCTCTACCTTATCTTTTTCTATTCTCATACGCTGGCCGCGCCCATAACCTGCCTGCCTTCTGGCCAAATCTTTATCTATAAGGCCCTTGTCTATCTTTAATCCAGCGGGCATACCTTCTAAAATACCTAATAGAGATTTTCCGTGTGATTCTCCAGCCGTAAGAAATCTCAACATAATGTTTCCTCCGTTTCTAACGTAATAAAATCCATTTTAAGATATCGTTTCCAAAAAACAAAGAAACTAACGACCCTAAAGCCAAATACGGCCCGTAGGCAATGAGGCTATTTTTTGTCCTCAATTTAATAATTATGCCTACTACGGCGCCGAAGATAGGCGAAATAAAAAACGTAAGGACCGCTATTTTCCATCCCAGGAACTCGCCTATCATAGCTAATAACTTTACATCCCCTCCGCCCATAGTTTCTTTTTTAAAAATGAAATCTCCTATTAAACCTGTGAGCCAGAGGATACCGCCGCCTACTATTATACCCAAAAAAGACATATATAAACCAAAAATATGGCTGCCGGCATTATGTAATTCAGGATAAATAAAACTCGCCACCAAACCTAAAATTATCCCTCCTATATTGATTTCATCTGGGATAATGCGAAAATTAAAATCCACAAAAGTCGCAACAATCAATCCGCAGGTAAATACAAGATAAATAATACTCTTTACGGTCAATCCAAAGGTATTATAAAACAAAATAAACATGAGCGCCGTAATCAGCTCGACGGTAAAATACTGGAATGAGATCTTTGCTTTACAATGCCTGCATTTACCTTTTAATAATATATAACTTAAAAGGGGGATATTGTCGCGCCAGCTGATTGTCTTTTTGCAGTGCGGGCAGTGCGAACGCGGTTTTACAAGGGATTGCTCCCGCGGCAGGCGGTATATGCACACGTTCAGGAAACTACCTACTGCAAGCCCGGTTATAAAAATGAAAAAATTTATTCCTATGGTGTAGAAATTTGCGAAGATAGAGCCTTCCACATTACCTCCTTTGGCGCGTCTTTGCCTGTCCATATCTTAAAAGAAAGCATGCCTTGATACAAAAGCATTCCCAATCCATTAGCTGTTACCGCATTGGCTTTCTTTGCTAACTTTAATAATTTTGTCTGCGGCGGATTATAAATGAGGTCATAAACAAATAAATCTTTATGCAGCATATCTTCGCTGATTAAACAAGGGTCCGTGTCCTTCATCCCTATGGGGGTCGCGTTTATAAGGATATCTTTATTAGAAATATCCAATCGCTCGATAGAGTCAACCGATTTTATATTAAAATCTTTGAATAAACTTTTTATAATGCCTATAACATCATCTGTCTTCTTCTTGTCGATATCATAAATAATAATTTCTTCTGCCTTGGAATCGGCGATTGCGTAAGCAACCGCTTTTCCTGCCCCGCCGGCTCCTAATATGGCCACCTTCTTAGCCAAAGGGTCAACGTATTCCTTTATGTGCCTGGAAAAACCAGGAATATCCGTATTATACCCCATCCAAGAGCTATCTTTCCTTGCTATAGTATTAACGGCTTTTATCTGCCTTAAATACGATGACTTCTCGTCGACTTTTATAAAATCAGTTGCCTCTTCTTTATGCGGGATTGTCACATTAAGGCCGTAAATATTTTGTTCTGGCAGAGAATTCAGAAAAACTCCCAGATCCTGCGGTTTCACCTCAAACAATCTGTATTCGGCGTCATAATCAATCTCGCCACGCTCTCTGAGGTGTTTAAATGCGGCGTTGTGCATCGCGGCAGAAAAACTATGTTTTACCGGATAACCTATCAAACCGTATATTCTCTTTTGCTTACTCATTGCCTTCTAGTTTCCTATCTCTTGCCTTACCACATTAACAGTATCAGATATCTCTTGGTCTTCTTTCTGAATCTTCCTCCTTAATCTGTCATCTGACCTTTCTTTCTGCTTCTGCACCCAGTCGTCCTGCGTCAGCGATGTCAGCTTATAATCGATAATCCCTAAAATCTCCTTCCAGAAAATCTTCCACTTTTCCTCATCGAACTGGGTGAATGCTTCAGGGTAACGTTGAACTAATACTTTTTGTATCTCTTGGGTCGAATAATTTCTCTGGGCGGGCAGCAGCCTTTCGTTATCGAACTTTATTAAAGGATGCGTGCCATAAATTATATCCCAAAATTCATCCCAGTCATCTCTTGTGAAATTATTGAAAAAGGTAGGGTACATCTGGCGCAGGCCAATCTCTTTATCTGTTACAATGAGTGGCCTTCGCCTGTCGGGAGACATCTGGTATTCAATATTATGGCCGCCTATCTTCATCGTCGTAACCATATCTTGGGCATCCTGCAATAAATTTTGCCTTATGGCCACGACTAAAATACCCACGATGCTTACAACTAATACCAAAATACCAGTGGTATCCCGCATTATCTTATGATTATCTTATTGATGGCATCTATGTAGGACTTCACCGACGCTTCAATGATATCGGTACTGGCTGCTCTACCAGTGGCTGTTTTACCCTTGGAGGTAATTTTAACGCTTACTTCCCCCAAGGCATCTTTGCCGCAGGTAACAGAATCTATATGATAGTCCAGAAGCTTTATCTTTATTCCTACTATCTTTTCTATAGCTTTATAACAGGCATCAACCGGCCCGTCTCCGCTCGACTTGCCGGCAAATATCTTACCTTTAGATTTCATCCTGATTGTAGCTTGGGGGACAATAGACGTCCCGGAATTCACCGCAAAATCAACCAGGCGCCAAATCTCCGGGACAACCTTTATTTCCTCCTCGACTATAGACAGCAAATCCTCGTCATAAACCATCTTTTTCTTATCGGCAAGCGTCTTAAATTTATCAAAGGCGCTCTCCATTTCCTTCTCGGATAATTTTATGCCTATGGATTTTAGCCTCTCGGAGAAAGCGTGCCTGCCGGAGTGTTTTCCCAAAACAATACCCTGCTCCATAAAACCCACATCCTGAGGTTTTATTATTTCGTATGTCAACTTCTCTTTTAAGACTCCATCCTGATGGATTCCGGATTCATGGCGAAAAGCATTCAAGCCCACTATGGCTTTATTAGGAGCCACTACAAAACCTGTCAATCTGCTTACCAGGCGCGAAGTTTTATAAATCTCCTTTATATTAATGGACGTATCAAGACCGCTGTAGATATCCTTTCTTGTCTTAAGAGACATTACTATTTCTTCCACAGAAGCATTGCCTGCACGTTCTCCTATGCCGTTTATTGTGCATTCAACCTGGCGCGCCCCGTTTTTTATGGCAGCCAGTGAGTTTGCCACAGCCAAACCCAAATCGTTGTGGCAATGGACAGATATTACGGCCTTGGATATATTGGGCACATTCTCTTTAATGTCGCGTATCAGCGAACCGAACTCCTGCGGTTCGGCATAACCTACCGTATCAGGAATATTTATCGTAGTTGCTCCTTCATTGATTGCGCTTTCGATTATCCTGTAAAGAAATCCTTTTTCCGAACGCGTAGCGTCTTCTGCCGAAAATTCCACATCGTTTATCTTTTTCTTGGCATAACGCACAGACTCTATCGCCAACCTCAATACTTCATCCTCTGTCTTCTTTAATTTATACTTCATATGGATTTTAGAAGTTGCCAGGAAAACATGTATGCGCGCGTTGGACTTGGCGTATTTTATTGCCTCATAAGCAGCGTCGATATCTTTTTTCAAACAACGCGCCAGACCGCAAATAGTTATTCCTTTTACCTCAGAGGCTATCAGCTTAACTGCTTCAAAATCCCCCCCAGAGGCAATGGGAAAACCTGCTTCCATAACATCCACGCCCAGGCGAGCCAATTGCTGGGCTACTTCCAGCTTTGCCTTTTTATTCAGGCTCGCGCCCGGCGCCTGCTCGCCATCCCTTAGCGTTGTATCAAATATAATTATTTTTTCATCCATGGCATCATTTCTCTCAATTTTCTACCAACCTCTTCAATTGGATGCTCGTCGCCTTCCTTGAGTAGTTTATTGAAATTCGGGCGGCCCTCTTCATTTTCTTTAATCCATTCACGGGCAAATTTTCCGCCCTGTATCTGCTTTAAAATCTTTTTCATTTCCTTGCGTGTCTTCTCGGTAATTATCCTTTTGCCGCGGGTTAAATCTCCGTAACAGGCTGTATTGGAAACGCGCCTGCGCATACCTGATATGCCGGTCTCCTGAATTAAATCGGTAATTAACTTTAATTCATGAAGCACTTCAAAATAGGCAATCCCAGGCTGATAACCAGCTTCCACCAAGGTATCAAATCCCGCCTTGATTAATTCAGTCACGCCGCCGCACAATACCGCCTGCTCGCCGAATAAATCCGTTTCTGTTTCTTCTTTAAATGTCGTCTCGATTACGCCGGCCTTTGTCGCGCCGATCGCCTTAGCGTAAGCAAGGCCTAATTGTTTTGCCTGGCCTGAAGCATCCTGAAATACGGCCAAAAGCGAAGGAACGCCTTTACCTTCTTCGTACATCTTTCTCACCAAGGCGCCTGGCCCTTTAGGCGCCACCATAAACACATCGATTTTCTTAGGCGGTTTAATCTGTTTAAAATGTATATTGAAACCGTGAGAAAATACAAGCGCCTTTCCTTTTTTAAGATTAGGCTTTATTGATTCTTTATATACTTTTGCCTGAACATGGTCCTGTGTTAAAATCTGGATTATATCGGCTTTCTGAGCTGCCTCTCCTACAGCCACAGGAGTAAAACCATCTTTCTTTGCCTGCTCGTAATTAGGCGTGCCTTCGAGTTCCGAAACTATTACATTAATTCCCGAATCGCGCAGGCATAGGGCCTGGCCTCTACCTTGAATGCCGTATCCGATAATCGCCACTGTCTTATCTTTTAAAATTCCCAAATCCGCATCATTGTCGTAATAGATTTTTAACATTACTCCTCCTTTAATGAGCGCATAACTTATGGAGTCAAAAGACGACATAAGTTATAAGCGCGAATTGAATCCAGCACCTTTTACATATTCAAAGACTTAAAAATATTAATCGTTAAAATCATTTAATACTAAAAAGGTGCTGGGTCAAGTTCAAACATACAACTTACGTCACTTTGTTCCGTAAGTTGTGTTTTCACTTGACCTCTTATAAAACTGTTTATAGAACTATTATCAAAAACTATTGAAAATTAACTAATTGTTTATTTAGGAATGGCTATTTTGCCGGTGCGAACAAGCTCTTTTATGCTGAATTCCTTCAGGGCAGAAAGAAATTCTTTGATGTGCTCATGCCCGAGCGTCGCCTCGACGATAAAACTGTCTTTATCCTTATGTAATGTCTCAGCCTTAAATTTATGGATAATTTTCTCTAATTGCTCTTTATTGGATTTATCAAAAGCTACTTTCACTAAAACAAGCTCTCTCTCAAAGAAATCTTTCTTTGTAAGATCGATAACGGTAATTACATCTATCAATTTATGCAACTGCTTTTTAATCTGCTCCAGTATCCTCTCGTCCTCTGCATTTAGGACAATGGTCATACGGGAAACAGTAGGATCTTCTGTCTCGCCTACGGCTAAGGAGTCAATGTTAAAGCCGCGCGCGCTGAATAAACCGGCTATACGCGCAAGCACGCCGAATTTGTTTTCCACTAAAACTGATATAGTATGGCGCATTATGCCAATCCCCTCATTCTATTGATTGCCTCGCCCGCAGGCACCATAGGAAACACGTTTTCCTCTGGCTCGACGACAAAATCCATCATAACCACATTGTCAGTTTCTATCGCTTGGACTATTGCTTTTTCAACTTCGCTTTTCTTGAATATACGCATGCCTTTTGCGCCGTATGCCTCTGCCAGTTTCACAAAATCAGGGTTAACCAGAGTTGTCTGGGAGTATCTCTTGTTGTAAAAAAGTTCCTGCCACTGCCTGACCATTCCCAGATAACCATTATTTAATATAGCTATCTTTACGTTTAATTTCTCTACCACTGCCGTCATCATTTCCTGAATATTCATCTGTATAGAGCCGTCTCCGGCAATATCAAAAACAATTTTATCAGGGCGCGCGGCTTTAACCCCTAACGCTGCAGGGAAACCATAACCCATAGTGCCCAATCCGCCGCTGGAAATAAATGTGCGCGGCTTTGTGTATGTGTAGTATTGCGCTGCCCACATCTGGTTCTGGCCCACTTCCGTGCAGATGAGCGCTTCGCCCTTTGTCAACTCGCAAATTTTCTCAATAACGTATTGCGGCTTAATCTTTTCGCTGTTATCATCGTAACGCAAAGGATATTTTTTCTTCCAATCTTTTATAGTAGCCAACCAATGTGACGTATCCGGGGTTTTTTTAATCTCATCAAGCAATTCTCTCAAAATACTCTTCGCATCCCCTACTATAGGTATATGGACTTTTATATTCTTGCTAATCGACGAAGGGTCAATATCTATATGTATAATATGCGCGTTGGGGGCAAAGGCGTCGAGCCTGCCGGTAACCCTGTCGTCAAAACGCGCGCCTACCGCTATAATCAAATCCGAATCCATTATTGCGTGGTTTGCGTAGGCTGTCCCGTGCATACCGAGCATACCTAAAGATAATTCGCTTTTCTGGTCAAATCCGCCCAG
>JAQTPJ010000015.1 GCA_028712915.1 Candidatus Omnitrophota bacterium | reverse complement strand
GGAAAGGGTTTTTCCCATAAACGCGCCGTCAATAGAGAAAATCGAGGTTGTAAAAAAAGGCAAGGTCCGCAGGTCTAAATTGTATTATTTAAGAGGAAAAGTAGGCAAGGTTTCCAAGGTTAAGGAAGATAAAAGTATTCCCACCACTTAAGATATCCGCTGGCAGAAGTGCTTTATCACGAGAAAAAAGCCAAAAATAGAGGTTTTTCTTTTGTAATCGGCGTAGATGAAGTCGGCCGCGGGCCGCTGGCAGGGCCGGTGGTAGCCGTTGCAGTCAAATTAAACCGCGTCAAGTTCAACAATTATATCAACGATTCCAAAAAGTTAACCCGCTTGCAGCGGGAGAGGGCTTTTCTGGAGATTATAGATAATGCCTTAGTGGGTATTGGCATAGTCAATGAGCTTCTGATTGATGAGTTAAATATCTTGAACGCCACGAAACTGGCAATGGATAAAGCGGTGAATAGCCTTTTTCGCGCGTCGCGTAAAAAGATAAAACAAAATAAAGCGATTGTTTTGGTGGACGGGAATTTCTCACTGGATTTGCCTTTTAAAACAAAGAACATTGTGAGAGGCGATTCGAAAAGCCTTTCTATAGCCTCGGCGTCCATTGTGGCGAAAGTCATCCGCGACAGCATTATGTCTGACTACGACAGCCTTTATCCGCAGTATAGTTTTAAAGACAACAAAGGCTATGGCACGAAAGCGCACTTCAAGGCAATAGCCCGATACGGCGCCTGCAAAATACACCGCATGAGCTTTTACCCCTTAAACACCATTAAAGATGGGCAGAGAAAGAATAGAATTGGGTAAAGAAGGCGAAGAGAAGGCCGCGAATTTCTTAAGGAAGAAAGGCTACGGGATTTTAGAGCGCAATTATAAAAACAAGATAGGCGAGATTGACATAATAGCAAAAGATAAAGATACAATATGCTTTATAGAGGTAAAGGCGAGGACCAGTCTTAAATTTGGCCTTCCTGAAGAAGCGGTAACGTTCTCCAAGCAGAAAAAATTAAATAGAATTGCATTAGGTTACCTAAAACACTATAATCTATTAGAAGCGCCTGCCAGGTTTGATATAGTCTCGGTTATGTTTAACAGCGATAATAAAGCCCAAATCAGCCTTATAAAAGACGCGTTCTGACAGGAAAAAATAAATACAACAAGGGTTGATATTAAAGGAAAAGATAATATAATATTATTCTGATATGGAAAAAGATATTTATATCGAAGGTTCGATTAACAAATACCTGGCTGACCTGGCGGCAAAGATGCCTGCGCCCGGCGGAGGCAGCGCTGCGGCTTTGACAGGGGCATTGGGTGTTTCGCTTGCCATCATGGTTTTAAATTACACAATCGGCAAAGAGAAGTATAAAGAATTTGAGATTGAGCTGAAGGATAAATTAGACGCAGCCAAAGAGTTAAAAGATAAAATTACCGCATTGATAGATAAGGATGTCCAGGCGTATAAGAAATTATCTCTGACATTCAGTTCGCAGGACGGCACGGTCAAGGAGAAGGCGCTTAAAGACGCCGCGGCGGTTCCTATCCAGATATGCAACCACAGTTACCAGGCGATAAAGTTATGCCGCGAAATTATGGACAGGACTAATAAGAATTTAATAAGCGATATAGCTGTGGCAGCGGAGTTGTTATCCGCCGCATACTATAGCGCTTTGTATAACGTAAAGATAAACTTAAAGAGCATAAAAGACACAGAATTTGTTTCCAATATTAACAAAGCAACAAACGAGCAGGCAAAAGATATCGCGAATATTAAGAAGAGTATCATTAATTTTACTACTAAGGAGCTGAAGTGATGGCAGAGCTGTTAAAAGGAAAACCCATAGCGGATAAAATCAAGGAAGAGATAAAAAATGAAGTGGAGTCTTTAAAGAAAGATACAGGTTTATCCCCCAGGTTGATGGCGCTTCAGATAGGAGAGAACGCGTCTTCGGAAGTTTACCTTAAGGCGCAGGTAAATACAGCCCAGGGATTAGGAATAGAATATATTTTGAAGAGATTGCCCAAAGAAGCCACGCAGAAACAAGCCGAAGAAGAAATCATTTCGTTAAATAAAGATAAAAGTGTGTCGGCTGTAATTTTGCAGCTGCCTGTCCCGCCGCAAATAGACGCTAAGAAGCTCGTGAATTTAATCGAGCCTGCCAAAGATGCAGAAGGAATGCATCCGCAGAATTTAGGCCAGGTTTTACTGGGCAAGTGGAAGTTGGCTCCCTGCACGGCAAGCGCGTGCCTGGCATTGATTGAATCAACAGGCGTTAATTTATACGGCAAAGAAGCTGTAATCGTGGGGCACTCTGAAATTGTGGGCAAGCCTTTGAGTTTAATGTTATTATCCAAGTTTGCAACTACGACTGTATGCCATATTGCCACAGGCGAGCGCGGCGTTTTGCCTGAACATGTGAAAAAAGCCGAGGTTTTAGTTGTTGCCGTGGGAAAGGCCGGTTTGATTAAAGGCGATTGGGTTAAAGAAGGCGCGATTGTAATAGATGTAGGGATAAATAAAGTAGCGGATAAAATTGTGGGCGATGTTGATTTTGAAGAAGCCTCCAAACGCGCAGGTTTTATTACCCCTGTGCCGGGGGGCGTAGGGCCGCTTACCACCACGATGTTAATGAAAAATACCCTCGAGGCGTTCAAGATACATAATTTAAAAAGCAGGTAATTAACCGCAGAGGCAAAAGATGAAAACAAAAATGTTCAAATCGCTGGTATTGTGGGCAGTTGTTATTTTGATTTCAGGCTGCAATATCATGGGTTGGAAACAATATGCATCTGTGGAAGGAGGTTTTTCGGTTCAGTTGCCCGGAGAGCCAGAAGGACAGAAGATTATATTGGATACACAGGTTGGCCGCACTTATTTGAATATGTACACTCTCAACAGAAAAGACGATAATTTTATTTATGCTGTAGGGTATGTTGATTATCCGGATGAACTTTTTAATTTAAAGAGCGTTGACCAGATATTGAATGACGGACGCGATGGCGCTGCCAGGAATGTGCAAGGGGTATTGACTAAAGAGTCAAACATATCCATTGAGGGTTATCCCGGCAGGGAATTTACTATTGAGGTAGGTAATGGCGAGGCGGTTGTTAAAGGAAAACTTTTTCTCGTCGGCCAGCGGGTGTATCAATTGATGGTTACTACCGATAAAAAATGGTCTGATTCTTATAATATAAAAAGATTTCTGGATTCCTTCCAGCTCATAAAAAGCAAAACCAGGTAATTAAGATGTCTTTACGCGAAAGATTAGAAGTAGGGAAATTCGTAATTACGAGCGAAATAGGCCCTCCCAAAGGAACCGCAATTAAAGAGGCTTTAGAAGACGCCGAATTAATTAAGGATAAGGTTGACGCCATAAACGTTACTGACCTGCAGAGCTCTGTGATGCGGTTGGGTTCTCTGGCTGTCTGCCGCCTCCTGAAAGAAAAAGGCATAGAGCCGATACTGCAGATTACCTGCCGGGATAGGAACCGCCTGGCATTGCAATCAGATCTGCTTTCCGCCTCAGTTTTAGGGATAGAAAATGTTTTATTGCTTACCGGAGACCATACAACTTTGGGAGACCATCCCGAGGCAAAGCCTGTTTTTGATTTGGATTCTGTCCAGCTTATTCAGGTGGCTAAGACTCTGCAGGAAGGCAAGGATATGAAGGGAAACGAATTAAAAGGCACTCCGAACTTTTTTATAGGGGCAGTAGTCAATCCCGGGGCAGACCCTTTGGAGCCCGAGGTTATAAAAATGGAAAAGAAGATAGCGGCAGGCGCGCAGTTCTTTCAGACGCAGGCTGTTTATGATATAGATTTATTTAAAAAGTTTCTGGATAATACAAAGCACCTTAAGACAAAGATCCTGGCGGGGATAGTTTTATTGAAATCCGCAGGTATGGCAAAATATATGAACGAGAATGTCTCCGGAGTCTATGTGCCGGACGCGCTCATAAAAGAAATTGCCGAGGTTCCCAAGGAAGACCGCCCTAAAAAGAGCGTCGAGATTGCCGTCCGCCTGATTAAAGAGTTAAAACCTCTATGTTCAGGCATACACCTTATGCCTTTAGGCTGGGATAAATTAGTACCTGACATATTAAAAGGCGCTGGTTTCTAAATGAGAAGCATTATTATAATAGGTAATTCCGCAGCAGGCCTGTCTTGCGCAAGCGCTATACGCCAGCAGGATGCAGAGAGCAAAATTACCATAGTATCCGACGAAAATCGGCCGGCTTACCAGAGATTCAAGCTGTTTGATTATCTGTATCAGCAAGTAAAAGAGTCTGCTTTGTTCGAGCCCTATCAGGATTTCTACCAGAGGAATAATATCGAACTTGTAAATAATATAGTTTCCGCGGTTGATCCGTCAAAAAAGAGGATTTATTTTAAGGAAAAAGGGTTTTTGGAGTTTGATAAGTTAGTTATAGCCTGCGGCAGGAAGCCTAAGATGCCGCAGATAAAAGGCGTAAATAAGAACGGCGTGGTTTCTATTTATAATTTAGACGATGTTAAGCATATTTTAGAGATAATACCGCTCCTGCAGACAGTCTGTATCGCAGGCGATAATGGCATTGCCGACAAATTAACGGAATTTTTTGTGCGCAGGAAAATAGAAGTTAAATTATTGCGCAGCCAGCTCAAAGAAGGCCTGCAGATGGATTTGGTTGAGCATATTAGCGACGCGCAGATTCAGGAGATACTCGGCGAAGGCGATATAAAAGCGGTAAAATTATCCAACAACAAAATAATCGGCACAAATTTGGTCGTCTATACGCAGGTATTGTCGCCGAATATTGATTTGGTAAAAGAAACTTCTATTGAGTGCAATAACGGCATAATGGTTGATTCTTCGATGTTAACAAGTGTACAGGATATTTATGCGGCAGGAGATGTCGCTGAAATTAGAGGACAGGAAAAGCAATATTCATGGGTAAACGCTGAGCAGGAAGGAACGGCAGCGGGAAGGAGCATATGTCAGAATTAGCAAAATTAATAAACGATACCTCAAAAAGTATTATCGATATGGCAGAGGCCTCTTTAAAAGAGCTTAGCCCTGATCAGAATATTGAGTTTAAAGATACCGCCTATCATCTGCCTTTGGCTTATGCGCTGTTGGGCAAGGAGATAAAAACAGCAAGCCAGGCTAAAGACATAATAGCCAGCGCCAGGAAGTTATGGCAGGGCCAGGCGCTTGATAACGGGTTAAATGTTCCTTATTTAAATGGCTTCTTGAATCAGGGGTTGGCAACGCTTTTTTGCGAGGAGTTGTTAACCGCTATTAATTACGCCAAGGGCAAAACAGCAGGTTCTGGTTGGATAGGTTTTATCCCCGATACAATCCTGCGTTCCCTGGGGCTGCAGCTGGTCGACGGAAGAATCGCCGGTATCGCCGTTATTTTAGGCAGGCCGAAGGATTCCTCCGCAGCCGCAGATATAATCAGAGGGTTTCAGGAGAAAAATATTGTCAGCATACTGGTGGGCGATGTTGATGGAATGACTTTAGCTGACCAGTTGAAGAAAGAAGGCGTGGAAGTCGGCCTTGATAATTATATTGTCCCATTAGGACCTGACGCGCTATCAAGCATTTTCGCGGTAAATTTCGCCATACGCGCGCCGCTGATATACGGCGGATGTAAGAGCGGCGAGTGGAAAAAGAATTTAGAATATTGCCAGGAGCGCGTGCCGGCTTTTGTGCTCGTATTGGGAAAATTAGACGAGGTTATCGTAACGACCGGTATGGGGGTTTTAAACTTAGGGTTTCCCATTATTACCGATATGGATGCCCCTTCAGTGCCGAAGATTGAAACTACGAAATTTGAAGCCATCGTCGTAGAAAAAGATTACAAAAAGATAGTCGCGCGATGCGTAGAAACCCGCGACATAAAAATCAAAGTACATAAGTTGGATATTCCGGTTCTATACGGCCCGGCATTTGAAGGCGAACGCGTAAGAAAAGAAAATCTCTACGTGGAATTCGGCGGCAAGAAGGCGATGGGTTTTGAGTTTTTAAAATACGTGGATATGGATAAGGTGGAAGACGGCAAAGTCGAATTAATAGGCCCGGATATAGACGTAATCAAAGAGCAATCTTTGCCATTGGGAATAATTGTGGAAGTTGCCGCGCGCAGCGCAAAAGAAGATTTTGAGCCCATATTAGAAAGGCAGCTTCATCGTTATTTAAATGAAGCCCAGGGCATAATGCATATCGGCCAGCGCGATATAATCTGGGTCAGGATAAGCCAAGAGGCATTCAAGAAAGGGCTTAGGCTTAAACATTTCGGAGTAATTCTCCACGCCATGATACATCAGGAATACTCTGCGATTGTGGATAAGGTGCAGGTAAAAATTTATTCCAATAAGAAAGATGTGGAAGAAAAGATTAAGGAAGCGAGGCTTAGTTATACAAAGAGAGACGATAGGTTAAGCGGTATGACTGATGAGGCTGTTGAGGATTTTTACAGCTGCGCCTTGTGCCAGTCGTTCGCCCCCAATCACATTTGTGTTATTACGCCTGAAAGGCTTGGTTTATGCGGGGCGTATTCCTGGCTGGACGCCAAGGCGAATTTCCAGATAAGCCCTGCTGGCGCAAATCAGCCTATTCAGAAAGGTAAAATTCTGGATGACAGATTAGGCCAGTGGAAAAATATAAATGATTTTGTATATAAAAAATCCAACAGCACCATTGATAAAGTTAGCATGTATTCTCTTATAGAATCCCCTCAATCCAGCTGTGGCTGTTTTGAGTGTATTGTGGCTATGGTGCCGGAGGCAAACGGGGTAATGATAGTTCACCGTGATTATGCCGGGGATACTCCATTAGGCATGACCTTTACGACTTTGGCAAGTTCCGTCGGAGGCGGGGTGCAGACGCCGGGATTTTTGGGCGTAGGGAAACTTTATTTAACCAGTAAGAAATTTATCTTAGCCGAAGGCGGCATAAAAAGAATTGTCTGGATGCCCAAAGATTTAAAGGAATTTCTGCAGGCAAAATTAGAGGAAAGGGCAAAAGAAATAGGCGACCCAGATTTTGTAAGTAAGATAGCAGATGAAACCAGCGCTACTACTTTAGAACAACTCTTGGAGTTTCTCAATAAGGCAAAGCATCCGGCATTAGAAATGCCGTCGCTCATCTAAAAATCAGACGAATTCTTAAAAAAACACTTGATTTTTAACGCTATTTATATTAACCTATACCTAACTTAACACGATGGGTAATTCCATACCCAAACTCCATTTCATAATCCTAGCAATTTTGCTATTTTCTTTTGTGCCTCCCTCTTTTTCTGAATCCAAAAGAGATATCGAACAGGCCCAAATTTATCGCGATAAAGGATATCAGGCTCAGCGCGCAGGCAATTTAGATATGGCGTTGAGCTTCTATCAGCGAGCAGTGGAATTGTATCCTGCCTATGCTGTTGCCTATAATGATTTAGGGATAGTTATGGAGGCAAGAGGCACAAACAGCGCCGCAAAAGAAGCGTATTCTAAAGCCGTAGAGGTTGACCCGGGTTACTTAAGTTCTTATTATAATCTTGCAGCTCTATATGAGAAGGAAGGCGATTTCGATAAAGCCGCATATTATTGGAGAGTGCGCGTTCAGCTGGGGGATTGGTCGGATACCTGGACATGGAAAGCAAAAGACCATATAGAAGCCTTAGAGGCTTCCGGTAAATTAAGCGGCGACGCAGAACCGATGATGGGAGAGAAGGATTTAAAATTAATGCCTAATGCAAAACGCGATGCACAATATCATCTATATCGCGGACGCCAGTATATCCTGGCGGGAAATTATATCGCTGCCTTAAAAGAGCTCAATGCGGCAATAGCCCTTGACCAAGACAACCAAGAGATAGCGAAATTATTAGACGATACACAGCGCAAGGTCCTTCTTTATAACTGATGGCAACCCGTATTATTATTGTAAACCACTCCTAAGCATTCCTTGAAGATAAAATCCATGAGGATATAAGAATTTAGCATAAAACTACTTTATGCCCAGACTATGTCTGATTGACGCACATTCTCTATGTTATCGCGCTTTTTTCGCAATAAAAGCAGGGCTGGTTACTTCGTATGGACAACCTACCAACGCGGTATACGGTTTTATAAATATGCTAAATAGGATTTTAGAGCACATAAAACCTGACTATTTAGCTGTATGTTTTGATGTTGGCAAGCCCACGTTTCGCGAAGAGAAGTTTAAGGAATACAAGATTAACCGCAACCCCATGCCGGACGATTTAAAAACCCAGATTCCTTTAATCAAGGATGTAATCTCGGCCAATAATATAAAGATTATAGAAAAAGAAGGCTTTGAGGCGGATGACGTGATAGCTACTCTGGCAAATAAGGCCGCCAATAAAAATGTAGATGTCAGCATCGTAACCAGCGATAAAGATATGCTGCAGCTGGTAAATAACAGGATTGAGGTTTACAATCCATATAAAGGCCAAGGCAGGCACTTCAGCCCTAAAGAGGTAGAAGAAGATTTCGGGGTCAGGCCGGAAAATATCACTGATTTGCTTTCTTTGATGGGAGACAGCGCTGATAATATCCCCGGGGCCAAAGGTATAGGCGATAAGACGGCAAGGGAACTCCTGAAGCAGTTTAAGGACGTAGACGATTTATTGGATAACGTGGATAAGATAAAATCAGACAAATTAAGAGAACTCATAAAGAATAATAAAGAGATGATAATCTTAAGCCGGGAGTTAGCGCAATTACCTTTGGACGTTGACGTAGATCCCGACTTGAAGAACTTTGTTCTTGTGCCGGCGGATTACGATAAGTTGTATAGCATATTTTCCAAGCTTGAGTTTAAATCTTTGCTAAAAAGTTTAGGCGATAAAGCGGGAAGCGTTAGTTCTGACAAGGGATTGGATTCCGTAAAAGATATAAGGCAGAGTTCAGATTTAAATAAATTAGCCAAAGAATTAAAAGAAACAAACTGTTTTGCTTTTTCGTTCGATAACAGCGGCGCAAATTTTAATGTTTATATATATGCCGGCAGAGATGATATCTATGCTGTTTGCGATTTGGACAAGTTAAAATCCCTGTTCGTAGATAAAAATACCGTTAAGATTGGCAATGATATAAAAAGCGCCAAACTCGCCTTTGATAAATTAGGCATAAGCATGGCAGGTAATTTTTTTGACGTTATGTTAGCGGCGTATTTAATTGACCCTTCGCGCAAAGATTACAAAACTGGAGTTTTATCATACGACTATTTAAAGATAGGGCCGCTCCAGGAGGAAAAGATAGGCCTGAACGAAGCAGTTTTTCTCTATAGGTTAAAAGAGGCGTTAGAGGATGAGCTTGGCGACAAGGGGCTTAAGGATTTATTTTATAAATTAGAGCTGCCTTTGGCTGGCGTTTTGTTCAGGATGGAGAAAAACGGAGCAAAAATAGATGTTGAGCTCCTAAAAGATTTATCCAAGAGGCTGGATAAAGACCTTAGCAAATTAACGCAGAAAATTTTTGATGTCTGCGGCAGGGAATTCAATATAAATTCGCCGAAACAATTAGGCCAGGTTTTATTTCAGGAGCTTAAATTGCCGGTGGTTAAAAAGACAAAGACCGGCTTTTCTACAGATGAAGAGGTATTGCGGAAATTATCTCCCCAGCATAAAATACCGTCGTTTATTTTAGAATACAGGCAGATAACTAAATTAAAATCGACTTATGTGGATGTACTTGGCGATTTATGCGACAAAAAAGATAAAAGGATTCACAGCACGTTCCTGCAGACAGGCACTGAGACAGGAAGGCTTAGTTCCAATAACCCTAATTTGCAGAATATACCAGTGAAGAGCGAGCTGGGCAGGGAGATTAGGGCAGCTTTTATCGCCAATTCGGCAAAATGGTCTTTGCTTTCCTGCGATTATTCTCAGATAGAATTAAGGTTTCTGGCGCATCTGTCCAAAGATGAAGTGCTTGTCGAGGCGTTCGGAAAGGATTTAGACATACACAAGATGACAGCGGCGCTGCTTTACAGCGTCGACATTAAAGAAGTGCAGGATGAGATGCGTGAAGTTGCCAAGCGGGTTAATTTCGGCATAATATACGGCATCAGCGCATACGGCCTTTCTAAAGATTTGGGCATTGGCGTAGATGTGGCGCAGGATTTCATAGACACATATTTCCTGCGTTATCCGCGGGTCAAAGAATTTATAAACGGACAGATTGAATTCGCGCGCGCTAACGGTTACGTTTCTACGATTATGGGCCGCAGGCGTTATCTTCCTTATATAAATTCAAGAAATGTCGGCATACGGCAGTTCAGCGAGCGCCAGGCGGTAAACGCCGTTATTCAGGGCTCGGCGGCAGACTTGATAAAATTAGCCATGATAAATATCCAGGATGAATTAGACAAGAGGAATATGCAGAGCAAGATGGCCATACAGGTTCATGATGAGCTTGTGTTTGATTTTCCCAAAGAAGAAGAGGCTCAATTGATTAAAATCGTAAAGTCCGGCATGAAAGGTGCAATAAAATTAGATGTACCCGTAGAGGTCTCTTTAAAGATAGGGGCGAACTGGGCGAGTATGCAGGAGGTCAAGTGAAAACATAACTTAGCGAACCTGCCTGACGGTAGGCAGGCGTAAGTGAAGCTAAGTTATCCGTCTGTCGTTGGGCAGGTGAGTTTGAACTTGACCCAGCACCTTTTTAGTATTAATAATTTTTAATAAACAATTATTTAAAATACTTGAATATGTAAAAGGTGCTGGGTTCAATTCCGACATACAACTTATGTCGTCTTTTGGACTCCATAAGTTGTGTCGTCATTGAAGGAGGCCAGATGAAAATAGTTATATGTTCCAGCGAGGTAGTTCCTTTTGCTAAGACAGGCGGGCTTGCTGATGTTGCCGGAGCGCTGCCTTTGGCTTTAGAAAATTTAGGGCAGGAAGTTATAGTGGTGATGCCGAAGTATTCCTGCGTGGATAAAAGCGGCGTAGGGATTAAAAAGTTAAAACCCGGCATATCTAGCGCTAACATAGGTAAAAATGTAAAAGTATATTTTATAGAGAATGAAGCTTATTATAACAGGCCCGGTTTATACGGCGAGAAAACAGGTG
>JAQTPJ010000163.1 GCA_028712915.1 Candidatus Omnitrophota bacterium | reverse complement strand
AATTAAAATGCTTCTTTAGGCTACCAATGTCAAAGAATGTAAAGATTTTCCTTGACAAAGCCAAAATTTTTATTTATAATACAAACAATAGGAGAGGGTTATGATTTATACTGGTCTAATGACTATAGAGGAATTAGCAGATTATCTGAAGGTTACGCGCAGGACTATTTATGACTGGCTTAAGCATAATAAGATCCCCGCGGTAAAACTCGTAGGCCAGTGGCGTTTCCGTAGAGAAAAAATCGATGCCTGGTTAGAGAATAAAACCAGCCCTTCATAAGGAGATAAAAATGTATTTTAAGAAATTAGAGATCGTCGGTTTTAAATCATTCTTAATAAAAACATCTTTGCATTTTGAACCGGGGATTACCGCTATCGTTGGGCCAAATGGCTGCGGCAAAAGTAATATTTTTGATTCTATCCGCTGGGTCTTAGGAGAACAATCGGCAAAATCCCTGCGTGGCTCTGAAATGCAGGATGTCATCTTTAATGGTACGGATTCTAAAGAGGCTTTAAGCATGGCTGAGGTGAGCCTGACTTTTGATAATGCGCAGAAATTTTTTCCTGTTGATGCCGGCGAGGTTACTATCACCCGCAGGATCTTTCGTTCCGGAGAAAGCGAATATCTCTTAAATAAGACCCTTGTGCGGCTTAAGGATATAAATGACCTGCTTGCCGGGACCGGTATCGGCGCAGAGAGTTATTCTATGGTAGCGCAGGGTAAAATAGATCTGATCTTAAGTTCGCGCCCGGAAGACAGAAGGATGGTATTTGACGAGGCCTCCGGTATTACGCGGTATAAATCCCAAAAAAGAGAGGCGATGAGGAAACTGGAGGAAACAGAGCAGAACCTCTTGAGAGTCAATGATATCGTCACGGAAGTCAAGCGCCAGATCGGCTCTCTTGAGCGCCAGGCAAATAAGGCGCGCCGTTACAAAGAGGTCTTTGAAGAACTAAAGTCAAAAGAAATAAATATGGCAGTATTTCAAAAAAAGGAGCTGCTGAAAGAAAAGGACGAAATAATAGCTCAATTAAGCCAACTCCAGACAAAAGAGTCCGAGCTCCTGGAAATAATCAAAGATCAGGAAGCGAAGATCAGCAATCGCCAGGCAGAGTTAAAACTCCTGGAAGACAGTATTATGTCTGTAAAGAACAGTATATTAAGTTTTGATAATGAGGTGATCAGGAATAAAGAGCGCATAGGGTTTAATAAAGAAAAAATATCCGAATTAGAAGATGCCAGGCAATCATTTTTTACGCAGATCGAACAAGTGAAGTCCAGGCTCGCCGCAGACGAAGAAAAACTTGATAAAGCAAAAGAGGAATATAACAATATACATAAGGATATCGAGGACAAGGCTGCCCATTTGAAAGAAAAGGAAATAGAGCTGAATAACCTGGCTGCCTGTATCAAGATTTCATTGGAGAATATCGCTAAATCAAAGAAGAATATTCTGGATCTGGCTATGGAGAGCGCGAAAGTCAAGAATGATATTGCTGATTTTGCATCTAAAGAGCAGATCTTTTTAGCGCGTAAAAAAAGGCTGGAACTGGAGAGGGCAAAGCTTCACGAAGAAAAAACAACGATCGAAGATAACCTTCAGGCGGCAGCAAAAGATGTAGAAACCACCAAGGGCTCTTTCGAAGATTTGAATCTAAAGATAACCGGTATAAATGATACCTTAAACCAGGAGAACGAATCGCTCAATAGCATAATTTCAAATATTGAATGCCAGGAAAAAGAAAAGTTGACCCTGGAATCGCATAAGGAATTCATAGAGAAACTCAAGACCAAATATGAAGATATCGGTGAAGCGATGAACGCGGTTATCCAGCTGGATAAACTCCCCCAGGAGCAACTGACAGGCCTGGTGATCAAAATAAAGGCTATTGAAAAAGAGAATTTCAAATTATCGGGTGAGGCAAAGCCCATTGACCTGGACACGACAAAGATCGAAGACAGGATCAGGGAAGTCCAGAAAAACTTAGACTCTTTAAAAGAGAGTAAGATCGCCAAAGAAGACCAGATACAAAAGCTAAAAGATTCAATACAGGAGATGCAGCAGGACCTGCGCAGCCTTGAGATCAACCTGGCCAATAAGAAAAATCTTCATCAGAACATCCTGGATCAATTCAACAAATTAAAAGAAGAAGAAGATATCGTGAATTTGGAATTATCCGATACCGAGAAAGAATTATCCTCCCTGGAGGCCAAGTTAGCCGAATTAAAAACCTGTTTATCTGTCCTTGAAAAAGAACACGCAAATACAGAAGAGCTCATTGTCAATGAACAGAATAGCATTTCGCTAAACAGCGATCTTAAAGAAAAATCCCTTGTCGCTATAGCCCAGGCCAAAACAGAATTGGATAATCTCAATAGGCGTTTAGGTTCCGATGAAGCAACGCTGAAGATCATGGAAGACGCTTATAATCACGGCAAGGCTAACCTGGATGGCCTTCAGAAACAGATACAGGAAAGCGAAGAAAAAAGCAGGTATCTTTCAGCAGAGATAGAGGAACTCGGGAATAAAATCATAGAAGCGGAAAATTCGACAAGAGAACAAAAGCTTTCCCTGGAAAATGATGAGTCTAAATACCGCGAGATCTCTGATGGCGCCGGAGGCGTATTTGCAAAAATAGATTCTGACAGGAAAGAGCTGGATGCCCTGAAAGATAGATTATACCAGTTGCAAATGCAGAATAAGGACGTGGATTTTAAATTCCAGAGTATGAAAGACAGGGTTTGCCAGGCCTATAAAATAGACTTGGAAACTATGGATGAGGCTGTGGCAGAACAGATACAGGAACCGGACCTG
>JAQTPJ010000162.1 GCA_028712915.1 Candidatus Omnitrophota bacterium | reverse complement strand
CTCATAAAACTTAGTTTCTAAGCCAAGCCTAAAGGCTAAAGGAGCGTATACATCCAATGCCACGCTTACAAGATATTCCAATGTCTTACCCTTTGCCTGGGCCAACATAACCAATAGCTTATCGAACAATGCCATCATTTTTTCCGGCTTACCCATAAGTTTTACCACATAATTCATATAATCCATTACAGCATAAGCGCCGTTCTTGGAGAATCTCAATAATCCTAATGGCCCGATTATGACATCTTTAACCCCTCTGGAATCTTTTGCTATCGGCGAAGAGGATTTTCCTTCAGTATCCTCATGCAAAGCAGGAGCTATGACCACATCTGTCTTGATGTTCAATTGCATAGCTGTTAATACCGATAATACAGCTTCCCTTAATCCAAACCTGATATTATTCTGCCTTAATACATCAACAGGAATATTAGCCACCGGTTTAATCTCAATATTCTCACCACTAGTAAATCTAAAGATAACTTCACCTTCAGGCGAATCCTCCACTATTTTCTCCGTAGCCTCAGGCACAACAATACCAAATCTGCCTTTATTAAATAAATCTCTCGCCCCCATCTCATCCAAACCGTCCTGCATCATTTTAGTTATAGGCTGATGCTGTGGCAAAATAGATTCTCCCAAAGTAAGGGAATGATCTAACAATAGATGGTCGCCAACCACTACAAGGTATGCCTCTTTGAATAAATCAACTTTAAAATCACTGGTAAATATACGGTCCACAAAAACTAAAGATGCTATCTTAGTCAAAAGATGCCTTTTATCAGCCAATACTACGCGATTTACTACTTGAGGTATAACGGATAATCTGTTCTCTGCCCTTATATAACGGTACATCTTAGAGCTTGCCGTTACTCCGCTTACAAAGAAATCAAAATCATTGATTGTAACGCCTAATTTAACGAAATAGTTATCGTTAAGATCGCACATCCTGTCCGTACGGGATAAAGCATTAACCAACTCTACCTCGCTAACTGATTCTATATCTATATCTTCCTGAACCACAGCCAACTTATCTGTGACAATACCCACAAGAACATTATCATGCTGCCTCAACATTCTGATTAATTCGTGGCAATCTTTTACTTTCGGACCATTATTACAAATAAGCGTATCGTCTATATCAAATACAACGATAAGAGGAACATTGATATTATTAATTTTTTCCTCTATTTCTCTTAAAGTTTGCTGCCTCTGGGAACTAGTAAGTCTTAATAATGAGTACTTTAGTTCATTTATAATCTTCCCAAATTCCAGCGGGCTGCTGGCGGATTGTTTATTTATCTTAAGGGGTATGCGCTTTTGAGATTGCTGAATATTCTCCTGCCCTAAAGCTCGATCCCTATATATATCTATATTATTCAACAGATTATATTTTAATCTTTCATTTAATGCACACTTGGGACATAAAGCATGGCTTAAACCGCCTAAATTTTTCGCCATGGTTTTATTCTCTATTATGCCCTTTAATACTGTTGTGTCCGTATGCGTCGACCCTTTACGGCACACCTGAGCGAGCCAAGAGTTATCTATACACAAATTGTCTAATTCTTTTAATTCATCGTCTGTTAATTCCTGATAGAGGTAATAATTCTTGAGCGCGGCATTCTCCTCTAATGGGCTGCTGGCGGCTTTCCCGGGCAAGCTGTTATAATCCACTTGCTCCTGGGGTAATATCTTTATTTCCTGCGGCACATTCTTATCAAAATCCTTTAACAACCTGTTGCCATTCTCTCTTATAAATTTATCGATTTCATTGCGCAGGCTTTCAAAGGCTTTGTCGCGCGCAAAATCTACTATAATAGTCTCTTCAATATTGCCTTGTTCATCATAGATAAAGTGATACTGCGTATAATCCAAGCCGAATAAGCGGGCAATCGTCCATGCGGAATTAATGTGGTAATTCTTATCCATACTATAGCGGACATCAAACACATCGCTCAATTCCGGCATATGGGCGATAATGCAGCTATGAATTATCTGGCCCAATACCTGCTCCCTGTATTCCGCAGGCGCATTAAACCTTTCAGCGGCTTTTTCCGCCTTCTTTAACATCTCTATAAACGGCTCATTCTGGCTGGTTTTATTATTAGTAAGCACTGCTACTTGGCCGGGCGCGATACCTATAATGCTTTCGGACGCTTCTAATACAAAGATTAAATCTTGTATGCTGGGCAAACACGTCTCAAAATTCCTATAACTCCAGATGGTATGCGTATGCCAAGCATACGGAGCAGGAACGCTCCTTACGCCATTTTCATCGCCTATAGTTTCTGCGACCAATTTATATCCTGCCTTTGCGTATTTTTCATAATGGCCTACCAGCTCGATAGTCTTACCATCTGAGAGCCGGGCCAAATAAGCAATCATTTCTTCTTTGGAATTAAATACGCGCTCCCTGCTGTTTTTGAATTCATTTATATTCGCCTGAATTATTACGTTTCTCTCTTTTATAGAATCGCGATTAATTATGAAACGACCGATATTGAATGTTATGAATAAAGCCGCGAAGATAGAGACCGCAACCGTCAAATAGTAGCCAAGCGTCTTTGGCTGCCTGTAGCTATAGTTATAATGTTGTGTTTGTTTTACTGGGCTAGAGACAAAAACGCCCTCTCTGCTCAGATTTTCTGAATCTGAAAGGGTATTTTTAGCTAACGGACTGGAAAATGCGCGAACCGAGGGCTTATTTTGGATTACACTCGGGGAACCTGAGATTCTTTCAATTTTGCTTTTGAGAGAATTTCTTCCTAACCCATTGTAGGCCAACGGGCTAGATAAATTGCTTAAGTTGTATAAAATTCCAGAAGCTGTCGTTGTTTTCTC
>JAQTPJ010000161.1 GCA_028712915.1 Candidatus Omnitrophota bacterium | reverse complement strand
TTAGCAGGTGGAAGAGGGGTTAGGTTTTGGCCTTTGAGTAGGCAGGAGGAGCCGAAACAGCTGTTGAAGATTTTTGGCAATTATTCTTTGCTGCAGCATACTTATTTAAGGATATCCAAGGTTGTTTCGCCTTCCAACGTATACGTAGTGACTAATAAAGACTACGCTAATACCATAAAATACCAGTTGAAAGAATTGGGTTTTTGCCTGGAGAACATTATTGTAGAAATTTCTCCGAAGAATACAGCCGCTTCCATAGGTTTGGTAGCAAAGATCATCCACGAGAAAGATAAAGACGGGGTTTTGGCTGTTTTTCCCGCAGACCATTTTATTAAGAAAGAAAAGATTTTTTTAAATATTCTCAAGAAGGCTTTTTCGCTGGTCAAGTCTAACCTGACGCTTATTTTCGGCATTAAGCCTTTGCGGCCGGAGAGCGCATATGGCTATATTGAAGCCAATAAAAGAATGCCGCCTTTGAAAAGATGCGCTTTTAAAGTGGAGAGATTTATTGAGAAGCCAAATGCTTCTTTGGCGCAGAAGTTGATTAGCCGAGGCGGCGTTTATTGGAACAGCGGAATCTTTGTCTGGAAAGTTTCTGTTCTGTTAGAACAGATAAGAAAGTTTATGCCTAGGCTTCACGCTGTTTTAAACGAGAGCAATAAAAATTTGCTTTCGCGAAAATGGAATGCTCTAAAGAGCGTTTCCGTTGATTATGGCATTATGGAAAAATGCAAGAGCGATTTATATGTTATGCCTCTGGATTGCGGCTGGACGGATTTAGGCAATTGGAACACCATAGATTTTGTGCTCAAGCGCGATAAAAATAAAAATGCCCTTTACGGAGATGTTTTGGCCATAGATACAAAGAATACTACTGTATGGGGCGGCCACCATTTGGTAGTGGCTATGGGTTTGAGGGATACTATTATTGCGGATACGCCAGACGCGCTTTTAGTCTGCCCTAAAGACCAGGCGCAAAGGGTTTCTGAGGTGGTGGACATACTTAAGACAAAGAACCGTTTTGAATATATGACCCCGCGTTTGGTCAACAGGCCCTGGGGCAGGTATTTTGTTTTAAATGATACGGGCAGGTTTAAAACTAAGATGGTGGAAGTTGAGCCGTATAAACGGTTGAGCCTGCAGCTTCATAAGAAACGGGCTGAACACTGGATAGTTGTGGAAGGAGTTGCCAAGGTGACGATAGGTAATGGCACATATTACGTAAAGAGCAATCAGAGTATTTATGTGCCGTGCGGCAAGAAACACCGCATAGAAAACACACAGGATAAAAAATTAGTTTTTATAGAAGTGCAAACCGGCAGATATTTAGGGGAAGACGATATAGAGAGATTTGAAGATGATTTTGAAAGAATCAGGGACAATAAACATAAGAAAGGAAGGGCGATATGAAAGTTATAATCACGGGTATAGCTGGGTTTGTGGGAAGCCATCTGGCAGAGTTTCTGCTTAATAAAAAAGGAATTAAGGTCTTTGGCATTGACAGGTGGTTAAGCAGGCTGGATAACATTAACCATATTAAAGATAAAGTAAGGCTTATCGAGTGCGATTTAACTGACCCATTTTCCACAAATTCCGAGATAGAGAAGATAAAACCCGATCTTATATTCCATTTGGCTGCGCAGTCTTTTGTGCCTACTTCATGGAGCGCGCCGCATGATACATTAACGACTAATATCATCGGCCAGCTTAATATATTTGAGGCGGTAAGGAAATTAAACCTTAAGACTAAAATTCAGATAGCTTGTTCCAGCGAAGAATACGGATTGGTTTATAAAAATGAAGTCCCTATTAAAGAAACAAATCCTTTGAGGCCATTGAGCCCTTATGCTGTAAGCAAGGTAGCCCAGGATTTATTGGGGTATCAATACCATCAAAGTTACAATTTGTTTGTCGTAAGGACCAGGGGGTTTAACCACACTGGCCCGAGGCGCGGAGAAAATTTTGTGAGTTCCAATTTTGCCAAACAGATAGCGCTGATAGAAAAAGGGCAACAGAAGCCGGTTATAGAAGTAGGTAATTTAAATGCTATAAGGGATTTTACCGACGTCAGAGATATGATAAAAGGTTATTGGCTTGCTCTTCAGAAAGGCAAGGCTGGAGAAGTATATAATATTTCCAGCGGCAGGGGAGTTACCATCAAGAAAGTGGTTCAGATATTATTGAGTTTTACAGATATGGATATATCCGTAAAGAAAAATGCGAATCGTTTAAGGCCTTCGGATGTGGAAATATTAATAGGCGATAGCAGTAAATTCAGAAAACAGACAGGCTGGAAGCCGCAAATACCTTTAGAAAAGACGCTTCTGGATTTATTAAATTACTGGAGGGAGAGGGTATAATGAATAATTCTCCCGTTGTTTCCGTAAATATTCCTACATATAATTCCGATAAGACTTTAGAGGAGACGTTAATTTCAGTTACCGGCCAGACATATAAAAATATAGAAGTTGTGGTTATAGATTCTTTTAGTAAAGATAGGACGTTGGAAATTGCCAAAAAGTACGGCGCAAAAATATTTAATGCTGATTCCCTTGCTTTGGCAAGAAAGGTTGGAGTGGAAAATAGTACCGGCAAATATATTTTTCTGGTTGACTCTGACCAGAGCCTTGATAAAGATACGGTGGAAAAATGCGTAGCAACATGCGAGGAAAAAGGGTTTGACGTGGTTACTCTTTTTGAGAAGACAAAGATTACTAAGAACACATTCGCTGAGAGAGTGATAGCTTATGATAAGTGGTTGTTTCATTCCCTGCATGATGATGACCCGATTCATGGCACAGCTATCCCCAGGTTTTTTAAAGCTGAATATATGAAGAGGATA
>JAQTPJ010000014.1 GCA_028712915.1 Candidatus Omnitrophota bacterium | reverse complement strand
TGTATAATCTTCCGTATCGGTCTTTGTTCCCGTAAGCAGATAACTTAAATACCCCTGGATATAATCCATGTCTGTAGGAGCGGGTATGCTCATACCTTCGGGGATTAAGGGGATAATCTGGTGCGACGGTTTTTTTACGTGCACGCAGACAAAATCAAACTCCAGGCGCCTCTGCCCCTGGTAACTGCCTCTGGTGATTTCGTAGACAACGCCGTTTTCCAATATTGAACTCAAACATTGAAACCATGCGTCGTCTAAATCAAAGGCCTCGATAAATACCGGTTTTAGATTTTTCTCTTGCATCGCCCTAACATTCTAATACTAATGCTTATTATTATCAATAATTAAAAACTAAAAATAAGAAAACAATAGGATTATCGTAAGCAGTATCATCGCGACTACGACAAACCAGGAAATAACATTATAAAAGGCGGAGTTTGCATATTCGCCCATCAATCTTTTTTTGTTTACCAATAATAACATCAATATAAGAACAAAAGGAAGCAAAATTCCGTTAGCCACCTGCGTCACCAGCATAATCTTTACGAAATTTATGTTCGGGATAAGAATAAACGCTGCGCCGATAATTATTATAACCGAGTAGAGCCAGTAAAACTGTGGCGCTTCCCTGAATTTCTTATTTACGCCTAACTCCCAGCCCATGCCTTCACAGACGGTATACGCCGTCGATAAAGGCAGTATCGATGCGGCAAACAAAGAAGCGTTGAACAAACCGGCGGCAAATAATAAATAACAATAATTTCCCGCGAGCGGCCTTAAGGCAATGGCTGCGTCCGAAGCGGTTTCAATGCGGATTCCGCTCTTAAACAATGTTGCCGCGCACACCACCACGATAAAAATAGCCACGATGTTTACCACGAAAGAGCCGATAATAACATCCAGGCGGTTATAGGCGTAATCTTTAATCTTTATATCTTTTTCTACGACGCTGGCCTGCTGGTAAAACTGCATCCAGGGCGCTATGGTCGTCCCTATCAAACCGATTAACATAAAAACATAAGGGCGGCTAAATTCAATCTTGGGTTTTACTACATTAGCTACAACCTCATTCCAGTCAGGTTTTACGATAAATCCTGAAATTATATAAGTCACATAAAACAAACAAGCCACAAGGAATACTTTTTCAACCGATTTATAGGTGCCTTTTAAAACCAAAAACCAGACAAATACGGCGCTTAAAATTACCAGCAATGATTTGCTTATGCCGAACAGCTGCGCGCTTGCGGCAATGCCCGCGAAGTTCGCCATAGTATTACCAATGTTCGCCAGGATTAATATAATCATGGAGTAAAAAGTTATCCTGACGCCAAACTCCTCCCTGATTAAATCCGCGAGGCCTTTTCCCGTCACCACTGCCATACGCGAACACATCTCCTGGATTATTATCAAGGCAAATATTATGGGTATGAATGACCAGAGCAGGCTGTAGCCAAAATGCGCGCCGCAGACCGAATACGTAGCGATACCTCCGGCATCATTATCGACATTGGCCGTAATAATACCAGGTCCCATAATCGCCAGGAATATCAAAATCCTTTTCCGGTATGTCTTAAATCTATTTTTCATATGGCAGCGGTTTTCTTACTTCTCTTTCGCCAGGCGATATTTATTAAATGATCCAATATATCGTCGATGGTAATAATACCCTGCAGTATCTTTTCTTCATTTACCACAGGCAAAACATTAACTTTATATTTATCCATAAGCACGGCTACTTCTTTGACTCCGTCTTCAGGATAAATATAGAGGTTTTTCCTGAATTTTGCCTTCAGGATATTTTCTTTGGGGTCTAAAGAAATTAATTTACGCAGATTAGTAAAACCCAATAGATGCGCTTTGTCGTCTACGATATACATATACTGCATTGTTTCCGGCTTGGAGATGTCTAATTTAACCAGCTCCAACGCATCCCCTATTGTCATCTGCTGCAATAAAGCGAAGAATTCCGTAGTCATAAGCCCGCCAGCTGACTCGCTCTTGTAGCCTAATAGAGTGGATAATTTCTTGGCCTTGGGCGTCTCCAATGCAGTAAGAATCTTATTTACATGGTCACGCGGCAATTCATCCAGTAAATCCGCCGCCTCATCTGAAGGCATATTGGAAATTATTTCTACTGACTCTTTATCCGATAGTTCGTCTAAAAATGATTTCTGCTGCGGAAAATCTAATATGGAAAATATCGCGCTCTTTGTGGCAGTGTTAAATTCCCTGAATAGGGCAAGGCGGTGCTTACGGTCTAAATCCAACATAATCTCGGAAAGGTCTACGGGATGGATATCGTTTATCTGCCTCTGGGAAACATTTATTTTCAGCGTCTTGGATACCGGATTGATAGACAAAGGCTGGATATTTTTCCAGGAGATGAGTTTTTCTTTGGTAAGATAGGCTGAATTTTTATTGAATATCCTTACAATCAAATCAACTATCTTCTCAAAAGATAACCTGCGAATGAAACCTCGCGCTCCTATATCGACATGCGCCAACATCAAATCTTTATCCACTATAAGCAGATGTGCATCGTTAACCCTTATAACATTATGATTATAAGTATCTACAACCTGCTGATCAAGGATATCGCGCTTTAGGGCCAGTTTATCCCTGTTATTTTCCAGGAGAGAAAACTTTATTTCATCCAAAGACAGGTTTATCCTGATGGCATTATCGAGCTTCTCTATAACCAATCCCCAGGGAATAATCGCATAACGCCTCTTGAATATGCCTTGATATACAATCAGGGAAATCGCCTTGGGATAAATTTCTGCCTGGCCGACGATAATATCATAGAGCCTGCCGACTAATTTATCGTCTTTATCCAATACTTCAATATTGACAAGATGAGAAAAATATATAAACATTTTTGATTCTTGATTCATATTATTTATGTTTTGCAAAGCCTAATCTCCTAAAGAAATATTTCTCTAAGGCTATAAATTTTAATTATTATAAGTCCTAATGCTATGTTAAATCAAGCAAAAAGAAGTCATCTTGTTTAATTTCTTGGGGGAGTATCTTATCCTTAGAGACAGACTAGAGGTAAACCAGATCTTCCGAATGGCTCAAAGAAAGAAACAAAAGCATGTAATCCCTTATATGGCGGGTAAGCAGGAAATTATTTTTGATGTGCTCCTTGCCGTTCTCTCCTAATTTCTTGGCATATTGCGGGCTATTAAGGAGTTGTTTTATGGCAAAGGCCGCTCCCTCAACAGAATGGCAAAGCAACCCCGAATATTTATGTTTTATCTGCAGGGGAATTCCTCCTACATTGGAAGCAACTATAGGTTTTGCCTTCCAAAGGGCCTCTGCGACCGTCAGGCCAAAACCTTCTTTTAATGATTTTTGAATCATAACAGTAGACACCCTCTGCAAAGCATTTACTTCTATGTCGCTGTGGGGAAGCAGCAAGATATGAATATCCGGGTCAGAGGCAGCCTTTTCCTTAACCTCTTCCAAAACGCTCATGCCTTCCGGATCGTCGGCAGCAGTGCCGCCGACTAGAATCAATTGGCAGTCAATATATCTTTTAACCTGCGAATAGGCCTCTATAACCCCTAATGGGTCTTTGAGGCGGTCAAAACGGGAAATCTGAGTAATTATAGGCTTGTCAGTATGGATATTATATTTTTTTAATACGGAATCTATTACATCCTGCGGCAATTCTCTATTTTTATCGCTGAGCGGATCTATAGACGGAGAAATTAAGAATTGCCTTATAGGTAATTTCTGAGAAAAAGACGGCGCGGAAAATACGCTGGCATTATACTGCACTATAAAATTCTTTAAAAATCCCCATACCTTCTGATTGGGTTCAGATACATCTATGTGGCAGCGCCAAATCCATTTATTATCTTTCTTCTTCTTGATAAGCGCGATAGGTTGAGGGTCATGCACGAAAATTATATCTCCGTATATGTTAACCTCATCAATATTTTTCTTGCTCGTCTCCATGAAAATATCGAAGTCGCGCTGCGTTATGTCTGCCTGCCTGCCATGTAAAGCGTTGTGGAATTTTTTAGTCACCTCAAAGAAATACTCCCCGCCTTTTATCAAATCCCAGCGCGTATCGACGCCTAATTCCCTCAAAAGTGGCACCATCCTGTGCAATATCTCGGCGACGCCGCCGCCCACCGCCGTAGAATTTATATGCTGGATAACCTTGCCCTGCAATCTGTCGGCAAGCAACTTTAAATCGTCTATGATGGGTTGCCCTACTATAGGAATATAATCTTCTATATTAGCCATATTAATCCTGTAATCTTTTATCTATTATCCTGATAAGCACCTGCCTCAAACTTTCCAATGTATAGGTATAAGGGTCAAGTTTTGAAATTTCATCCGCTAATTCCTTATTGCCCAGGGATGTGCTTATCCAATATGAAAAGTCGTTATCTTTTTTCTCGAGCCTGAGCCTTGCTTCGAAAATGTGAAAGTATATTGAGTCGATGGTGATGTTTTTAACGGTATCCCTGAACTCCTTTAAATCATAAACAACATAGTTTGTAGGCAATACAAAGCTAATCGATTTTATAAAATGCAGTTCTTCTCCCTGCCTCGCAAATTTTAATTTTGCTAAGGCATTGCCCCTAAGATACTCTTCAATCGTTGCGGCTATCTTTTCCCTTAAGCTGCGTATAGTCGCAAATTGTATTGTGTCGATACTTGCCAATTTCTCTCCGAGCTCATCCTCACCGAGCACATCGCTGACCCAGAAGGCAAAATCATTAGGCGGCTCGGGAGAAAGGTACTGATGCTGCTGCAAGAATCTATGGGTATGATGGTATATGCAGGAACCGGGGACTTCTTTTATGGCCTTTAATAATTGGCTTAGATTAGTTACCCTTAAACCTGTCAGTTCGGATAAATGCAGCCTCGTATAGAATCTAAATGGCTCTTTAGCTCTTATTAATTTTGGCATGGTTTTTCAGCTAATAAATCTATTGTCTTTTTTATAAAACGGTTTACTTCCTTTGTATCTTTCAAATAATACTCTGCGTGCGAACTGCGCGGGCTCCCCACAAAAACCGTAATACCATTCCTGTTCAAAACCTTAAAGGCATCTTCGTCAGTCCTGTCGTCTCCTATATAAATCGGCAGTATCATCTTTTCTTTGGATGAAAATTTATGCCTGGCCAAAAGCCACAAAGCGGCTTTCCCCTTATTCCATTCCAAAGGAGGGCTGACCTCAAATATCATCTTGCCTGTCTTGGCCTTTATTTTATTTTTTAATGAAAGCAATTCTGTAGCCTCTTTAAAAATACTTTTAACCTTAGGGATATCGCCGCTTTCTACCAGGCGGTAATGAACCGTAAAAGACAACCCTTTATCTTCCAGTATAACGCCCTTTACGCAAGCAAGGTTTTTTTCTAAATCCCTCTTTATCTTTCTAAGCAAAGACCTGTATCTTAAAGACAACATGTTAACATGTTTTATCTTCCGGCCTTCTATTTCCAAGCCGTGATTACCGACAAAAATGATTTTCTTTAATCCGACCTTCTTTTTAATATCCCTCAAGGACCTGCCGCTGATTACAGCTATTTTGCACCTGGGTGCCCTTGCGAGAACCCTCAGTAAATCTTTAGTCTCCTTGGAAATAACCGCCTTCTGCGGCGTTTCCACGATAGGCGTTAATGTGCCGTCGTAATCCAGGAAAATGAATAAATACTTATTGCGTATTTTTCTCTGGAGGCTCTCCCATTTATCAAACAAATATTTCATCAATGAAACATAATAGGCAATAAGCGTCAATCTTTCTTTAAAGAAGTCAATTCCGTAATGATATTCGCTGCCCAGCGATATATGTTATTCTCCTTGACGATATTGCGCATATTCTCCATACTTCTTTTTCTCTCTTCCTCGGGCATCTCCACGGCAAGCTTTATGGCGTCCGCGGATTCTTCTATGGAATAAGGGTTAATCTGGACGGCATCGGTCAATTCCCTGGCAGCGCCTGTAAAACGGCTAAGTATCAATACGCCGTTTAAATCCTCTTTTGAAACGACGTATTCCTTTGCCACCAGGTTCATCCCGTCGTGCAAAGAACTGACAATACAGATATCGGCTAATGAATAATAGGGCCTAATCTCCTCAGCTGAAAAATATTTCTTCAAATAAATTATGGGCTTCCAGTTACCGTCGGAATACTTCCAGTTTTTCTTTTCCACCAACTCATCAATCTCGGATATTAACTCATGATAACGCTTTATATGAATCCTGCTGGGAGCAGCCAATTGTATAAAAACAAACTTATTCCTGTATTTAGGGTATTTTTCCAAGAACCTATCAATAGCTAAAATACGCTCGGTAATCCCCTTGGTATAGTCAATCCTGTCTACGCCTAAGGCCACTATTTTATCCTCGAGGTCGAATTCTTTGCGTATTTCATCTACTGTCTTCTGCATGGATTTAGAATCTTTCTCCTCGCTATAACCGTTTACGCTGATAGGAAAAGCCCTGATAAATGTTTCTTTGGTTGACCTGATGACGCTGAACTTCTCAGTATCTATCCTGCATTCAGTCAGCCTATTGGCAGTATCAATAAAATTATTGCAATGATACTGCACATGGAAACCAATCAAATCACAATTTAACATTCCTTCCAGGATTTCCTGCTGATAAGGGCATATTGCAAAAACTTCGGGGTTAGGCCAGGGTATGTGCCAAAACAACGCCACAGTCGCATCCGGGCGTTTTTCTTTAATCATCGTGGCCAAGAGGGTAAAATGATAATCCTGAATAAATACAAAAGGGCTTTTTGCCGGTAGTTCTTCTAATATGCTATTGGCGAATTTCTCATTTACTTTTTTATACATCTGCCAATCGCTCTCGCGGAAAATAGGCCTGGTATGCGTAACATGGCATAAAGGCCACAGGCCCTCGTTGGCAAAACCATAGTAATAACCGGATTCTTCCTCTTTTGTCAACCATACTCTCTTTAGTATATAACGGTTATCCTTAGGAGGAACACCAAGTTTATTCTTGGAATTTACGAATTTCTTATCGGCGTTTCCGCTTCCGTGGGCAATCCAGGTGCCGCCGCAGGCGCGCATAATAGGGTCTATAGCAGTAACTACTCCGCTGGCAGGCCTGATACACATAGGCTTGCCTGTTGTTTCATTTATAACGTGAAGATAAGGCTCCCTGTTTGAAACGACAAATAAAGCATTCTCCCCTAACTTAGCATTAATCAAATCTCTTAGTTTAGCCTCTGTCCATAATTCTTCCTTCTGGATACGTACATGCGCCTCTTCAGTAACTACTTTCCTCGCTACTCTTAAACTTAACGCTACCTGTTCTACTTCGCTGATAAGTTTGCCGAATTCGCCCTTCTCATCAAAAGGCTTTAACTTATCTATTTCGCCTTTCTGGAAATACTTAAACCACTCCGTAAGCCTGCGCACAGGCATAATAAATATATGTCTATGTATTAAAAAGGAAATCAAGGCTATCAATAATATTATGACAATTAAAGCCGTACTTATGTTCTTCCATAATTCCATTAGGACAACAAACATATAAGAAGTATCGTAAATAACCTCGACCAGACCCAGCACATCCCCGTTCTCGCCTAAGACAGGCAAAATATAACTATATACGGAATACTCCTTAAACCTTTCTAATGCCCTGCGCGGAGCCTTGTTTGATATTACCTCTTGCAGGTACGGCTTATCTTTCTCCTTCCAATAAACAATCCTCTCGGTAATGGCTAAAATTTCGCCATCCTTGTTATAGATAACACAACCCTGCAATCTTTCTTTATTCTGGAATGTCTCTACTAAGCGATTTGCGGACCCCTGGTCATTGTTGATAAAAATGTGCCGCGCCGATAATTCCAAAGCCTCAACGACCGTAACGGCTTTCCTTTTTAAATCATCCATTAGCCTTTCTTGCGTAAGGCGTATCTGGACTATGCCAAATATAATAAATACCACCGTTACGATAATCAGCGTTGGTAGAATGAGAAAGAAAATGCGTTTCATAAGAATTCCTTTTGCTTAGAGGATTATGAGCCCATAAAACAAAAAACCATCTTGTCTTTCTACAAGATGGCGGCCCGACCATCTACTCTTATCCCTCCAGAGATATAACTGCCATATACTCTGAACCCGATAAATATCCTTTATATATATGTGCTATTATAACTTTTTTCTGCTGAGAAAACAATGATTTTATGCCCATATCGAGAAATTACCTCATAAATATAGGATAAAACCTATAAGATGGAACCCTTCGGGCGGAATGCTTAAGCGGCTGTAATCTATCCCTGCTTGACCAGCACATAGGTGCGAAAGCAGATAAAGATACTTCCGCGAACAATCCCATTAATGGAATTGTTCGCTTTAGTATGATTTTAGTTTTACATTAAAACTAAAATCAAAGCGGGTGATGGGTTTCGAACCCACGACAATTTGCTTGGAAGGCAAATGCTCTACCAACTGAGCTACACCCGCATAAATTAAAATGGACAGGAGAGGATTTGAACCTCTGAAGCACATGTGCAGCAGATTTACAGTCTGCCCCCTTTGGCCACTTGGGTACCTGTCCGAAAAAACTCTTACCCCATACTTACGCGTGGGGCGAAAATCCTTTTCAAAGAGCTGGCGGAGGGAATCGAACCCACGACCTGAGGTTTACAAAACCCCTGCTCTGCCTGCTGAGCTACGCCAGCATAAATCTACCAATAGCACAAATAAATCCTTACAAAATTTTTGCTTTATTCTATAATCCTGATATATTTTGTCAAGTAAAGATTGCATTAATGTAATATTTTCTTGATTCTGAGTTGAAGCGAAAAATCCTATAAATGTAACTTGAACCATTCTACCGTCAATCTTAAACCTGCCTCAAAACCCACTCTGGGTTTATACCCTATAGTCTTTCTCGCCTTAGAGATATCGGCAAAAGTCCTGAGAACATCGCCCAGCCTTATAGGGGTAAATTTCGGCTTTATATTCTTGGCCATAATTTTATTTAAAATCCTGACCAAATCCAATATGGTATGATCTTTATTGTTGGCTATGTTCAACACCTCGCATTTTATGCCATTTTTTGTTGCCGCGAGTATATTTGCATCCACTACATTATCTATATATGTAAAGTCCCTGGATTGTTTACCGGTGCCGTGTATGGGTGGCTGCTGGCCGTTAAGCATACAGGTTATAAACTTAGGCACAACTACGGCATATTCATCATCCAAACCCTGGCGCGGACCGTATACATTAAAATACCTTAGGCTGACAGTCTCTAATTTATAATTCATGCTGAAAATCCTGCAATAATATTCACCAGCCAATTTTGTCAACGCATAAGGAGATATCAACTCGGGGATAAAAGTTTCTTTCTCGGGAAAAACATCCGTTTCTCCGTATATGGAGCTCGAAGACGCGAACACAAAACGCTTTACCTTGTTTTCATAAGACGCCTTCAATAAATTCAGCGTGCCGTTTATATTCACATCGTTGTAGACATAAGGATTGCCCATTGATTTGGGGACGGAACGCAGCGCTGCCTGGTGCAATATGTATTTAACGCCTTTTACCGCCTTTAAACACGTAGAGTAATTCCTGATGTCGCCTTTGATTAATTCAAAATTCTTATGTTTTATCGCAAAAGTTAAATTTTCTCTTTTGCCGCTTGAGAAATTATCCAAGACCCTGACGAAATTCCCCTCTTTCAACAACCTATCGGTTATGTTTGAGCCGATAAAACCTGCCCCACCTGTGACCAAAAACTTATTCATTTCTTCTCCTGCTTCGAATAGGCTTCTTCCATTCTTTTAATAGCTTTAGGAATGCACTCAATGATATCCGAAGCGATTAGACCTAATTGCGTCTTTTCCTGCGCTGCGAAATCGCCTGCCAAGCCATGGGCATACACGCCTAACCTCGCAGCCTCAAAGCTGCTTAAGCCCTGCGCCAGAAATGCCGAAATCATCCCTGTTAAAACATCTCCACTTCCGGCGGTACTCATACCGCTGTTGCCAGTATTATTTACATATACCGCTCCGAAAGGATCAGACACTATTGTCTGGTAGCCTTTTAAAACCACTATAACATTATATTCCTTGGCAAAAGTCCTGGCAGTCTCCTGCCTTTTTTTCTGAACCTCTTCTATCTTTACATCCAACAACCTCGCCATCTCGCCGGGGTGCGGCGTAATAATCCGCAAATTCTTTTTCTCCAAAGGCAGGCAAGAAATACACATTTTAAATTTATCCAGAAAACCTACTAAGGCATTTATCCCGTCGGCATCTATAATCGTCCTTATGCGCGATTCAAAAATTACCTTTCTTGTTAATTCCTGCGTTTCGTGATTCCTGGATAATCCCGGCCCTGCCAATAGGATATCAGCCTTATCCAGAAAATCCTTGATTTTAGTAAATGCCGCGCTAGATAAAGTCCCTTCATTTGTCTCCGGCAAAGCAAGGCTCATTGATTCAACGCTATGCCTCAAAACAACAGGGACCAAACTGCAGGGCGTGCCAACTGTCACCAGCCCCGCTCCGCTGCGCAGCGCTGCCTTTGCGGATAGAACAGCCGCGCCAGTCATCCCCAAGGAACCAGCCAAGATAAAAACATGGCCGAAATCGCCCTTATGCGAATCTTTTTTTCTCTTAGATAATTGCCGTGGCAATTGCATACTTATCTGTATGGGTTATGGAAAGATGGATATGGTTTTTTCTATTGCGGATCTTACAAGAAGGCTTTCCGAATTTATCATTAACTATTTCTATATCTTTAAAAGTTACAGGACTGTTGCCGAACGCTTTAATAACTGCCTCTTTGGCTGCGAAACGCGCAGCCAGATGCTGATAAGGAAACCTCTTCTGCATAGAATATGTGACTTCTCTCTTGTTAAATACGCGGTTTAAAAAAACATCTCCCCACTTATCCACTGCCTGTTTCAAGCGTGAAATCTCTACCATATCTATGCCAATACCTTTATTCATAATGAATTTGAATCAATAATCTTTCTCATCTCTCGCACAGCCTTATCCAGGCCCACGATTACAGCGCGGCAGATAATGGAATAGCCGATATTCAGTTCTCTTATGTGCTTAACCTTGCAAACAGGCATGGCATTCTTATAATCCAGGCCATGGCCTGCGTTAACGCCCAAGCCTATGCTATGCGCAAACGCCGTTGCTTCTTCTATCTTTAATAAATTCACTTCTCTTTCTTTCTCGCTTTTGCTGTTAGCGTATTCTCCGGTATGTATTTCGATAAACTCAGCGCCAACATCCTTAGCTGCCTTAATCTGTTTTTTATCCGGGTCTATAAAAAGGCTAACTAGTATATCCTCGGAGTGGAATTTATTAACTGCCGCTTTAATCTTAGCCCTTAAAGATGCTGCGTCCAAACCGCCTTCTGTAG
>JAQTPJ010000160.1 GCA_028712915.1 Candidatus Omnitrophota bacterium | reverse complement strand
AGCGATATAATCGACTATTTCTTTAAAATCTTCCAGTCGTAATTCGGAGGCATATTCAGGATCGCTTTCAACAAAACGGTGGAATAACAATACAGCGGTTATATCTTCATCTACCGCCAGATCGATAATATTTTCAGTATTAGCAACCGGATCATCCATTTCGGTTCCAGAAGGAATCAATAACACCGATACTGTATAAGGATTAAAAGGAAAAGTAAAATCCTCCAGATTATCGCTGGGCCCTTTTTGATAAGATGGGAAATACCGCAATACAATCCTTTGATCACGAACATCATAATAAAATTCCGGGGCAGCATAAGTAGTTGCCTCTATCCCATAAAACTTAAGCAAATCCACGCTGCCTACGATTTGTGTAAATCTTTCAACATCCGACAGCATAGATGTGTTGCTTTGCAGATTTATAGTATGCCCGCCTATTTCATTGCCGGCTAAAGCTAAATCATGTACATCGTCCAGCGACATATAATCCGGCTGGTAATAATCCACATCCAGTTGCGGATTATTGTCTTCCAATAACCCGGGAATAATATTATATACTCCCGTATAACCGTTTTCTTCCAAAATAGAGGCGGCTTCCATCTGCGAGTCCCAACCATCATCAAACCTGAAGATCACATGCGGGCTATTTAGAAATTTATAAGCCTGGCTATTTTTATCTATCCGGGATAAACGAATACCGTCCAAATAGGCATCAATCAACCCTGTACCTTCGGCCTCTAAACTGATACTTACGGCATCCACATTGGTGCTAGAAGGAATATATTTCTCCACTACATAGGCTATATCTGCAGCATAGAAATCTGCATAAACATCGCGGTTGAGCAAAGTAAATTTGCCGCCATCTGCGGCGTATTCATTTATATAAACTGTAATCTTGCCCTTCTCCATTCCTATAATATCCAACATAAACTGCAGTACAAATTCATCCGCAGGATTTATTTGCACGGGGCTAGACAGAGCAATACCCGTACCACTGATATGTAGAGATGCTTGTTTTTCAGGATAAACTCCATAGCCTCTTTCATCCACAACCCATCCCGCAGGTAAATCCCATCCCTGGCTATTACCGATTGTATGCGCCGATTCATTATGCCAAGCATAATAAGCACTCGTTTCCTGGGCATAAATCAAGCTGTTATCAATATAAGTGCTAAAAGTAGCGCAAGCAGAGAAAAGCATTGGGAATAGGATAAAGGTCGCAAAAGCTAATTTCCTTACTCTAGAAAATACGCCGGCCAACAGCCTATTCGGAGCAAGCCGGCTAATCTTCTCAGAAATTTCCGTTACATATGTCCTCAGGGCGGCTTTACACTTAAAAAATAAAGAAGGTTGTAAAAAATCACCCTGGATCTTTTCACGAGTACCCCAAACGTTCCGCGTCCGGGTAGCAAAACAATAATAAGCCGCAGGATAAAGTATAAGTACTTCAAAATAAGTAAACAATAAATAGTGGAGAAAGTGAGACTTTCCTTCTTTATTCAAAAAGTATAAAGACAGCACTGCCGGCAATAAACATAATCCATATACAATCACCCAAATACTGCTGCCGATAATAAAATGTTCCCAGATACCGGAAAAGATAATCAAAAGCGGCATTAAATAAGGCTGGATAAACGATGAATAAAAAAGAAATGCGGAACAAGGGTTTTTCTTCCACATAAAACGAGCGGCAGACAACCCTTCATAAGCCCAAGACCTTTGCCAGCGTATTTGCTGTTTTAAAAACTGTTTTAGCCTATGCGGGACAATGGTCGAAGCAGTTGCGGTAGATTGATAGACAACTTTTTTACCGTTCTTCAACACTAAATTCGTAAGCGTACGATCCTCGCCACAAGTAACTTTTACGCCGGCAAAATCATCCAACACCGCTAATACATCTTTCCTGCGGTATGCCGAAAAACATCCGGGCGCGCACCCTACCGTACCGAAAACGCTGTCGGCTGACTTTTCTTTAAACATAATGTAATACCATACATCCTGCATTGCCGCTAATATATTACGCTCAGCATTCTGCGCCCTAACTCTTCCGGAAACAGCGGCAATATTATGATTAACCAATGGCTGTACTAATTTATATATAGAGCCTTCATCAATATAAGAATCAGAGTCTACAAAAATGATTACCTCTGCGCGCGCCTGCTTTATCCCGGCAACCATACCGGCAAGCTTACCCTTATTCTGCTCAAAAGATATAACTTTAACTAATTCCGGATATTTCGCGGCGGTCTTACGTATAACATCCAAGGTGTTATCTTTAGAACCATCATTGATAGCAATAATTTCTATTTTGTCCAACGGATAACCGGCATTCACCGCTTTTTCGATAGTAAGGCCGATCCCCTCTCCTTCATTATAAGCAGGAATAATAATCGAAACATCCGGATAGAATTCTTTAGAGGCATATGGTTTATAAAGTAGAAATGCAGTAAAGAATCTTAAAACTAATCCCACCAGAAAGAATGCCCTTATATAACTGGCCAAAGATACCAGAAAATATGCACTATTAAATTCCCACCATTGCGCGATTGATCCCAACCATACGGCTGATCCAATAATAGCTATTGATAGCACAATAGTAAAAACTTTTATAAATACTGATTTTACCGTTGTTTTCTGAACAGGAAACGTTTTCTCAGCCGGACAAATAAATATAGAATTAAGTTTCGTAAAATAATTTTCATCCGGCGAAAGCTTAAATTCCCTGAATGATTTCAATAGTTGCCTTAATTCTTCCTGATGGGTTTTAAAATAATCATAACTGGCTTGGCAGGCGAGCTCGTGAGATTTGGTTTCTAGCTCTGTGGTTTCATGGCGGATAATATCATTAATAAACTTTTGAAAAGCTTGGGAAAGCGGATT
>JAQTPJ010000159.1:1833-2888 GCA_028712915.1 Candidatus Omnitrophota bacterium | reverse complement strand
ATGCTTGTGAAAAGGTTGACTAAGGCTTTGTTGCCTACTGAGTTTGGTGAATTTCAGATGATTGTGTATGAATCTACTATAGATAGGTTGAACCATATCGCTTTAGTCTTAGGCGAAAAAGAGATGTCAAAGGAAAACCATGGGCCTGTTATGGTAAGGGTGCATTCAGAATGTTTGACCGGCGACGTCTTTGGTTCGTTAAGGTGCGACTGCGGCACGCAGTTAAAGAAGGCGCTGCAGTTAATCGGCAAAGAAGGTAAAGGCGTTATTTTATACATGAGCCAGGAAGGCAGGGGCATAGGGCTTACAAATAAAATACGCGCTTATGATTTGCAGGACAAAGGGCTTGATACCGTGGAGGCAAATGAGGCGTTGGGATTCGAGGCTGATTTAAGGGATTATGGCATAGGGGCGCAGATATTGGTGGATTTAGGTATAAAGGACATCAAGTTGTTGACTAATAATCCTAAAAAAGTTGTGGGCTTGGAAGGATATGGTTTACATATTTCTGAACGTATACCTTTGGAAGTGCCCGCAAATAAAATAAATAAAAAGTACCTGGAGACAAAGAAAACAAAACTGGGACATTACCTAGGATAAAAGGAGGTAGGGTATGAGTAAGCAGTATGAAGCAAAATTGGTATGCTCCGGCAAGAAATTTGCCGTAGTGGCGTCGCGTTTTAATGATTTTGTCACAAAGGAATTGATTGGCGGATGTATGGACGGGTTGATACGGCATGGAGTAAAAGAGAGCGAAATCGAAATTTTCTGGGTGCCGGGGACATTCGAAATTCCTTCTTTGGCTAACATATTGGCCAAAAAGAAGAAATATGACGCAGTAATCTGCCTAGGGGCAGTCATAAGGGGCGCTACTCCGCATTTTGATTTTATCGCCGCGGAAGTAACCAAAGGAATAGCGACTGTTTCTATGGAAACAGGAGTGCCTGCGATTTTCGGTATTATTACCGCAGACACAATTGAACAGGCGATTGAGAGAGCAGGTACTAAGGAAGGTAATAAAGGCAGGGACGCCGCGCTTTCTGCGATAGAGATGG